>JBEKXC010000052.1:0-24392 GCA_049512435.1 Terriglobales bacterium
CACCGTCCGACAACTTCTTCGACGGCAGACTCGACATCGGCACGATCACAGACGCTGACTTTGCGGAACAGCGCCTCTCCTCCGAGCAAGGAAAGTTCGCGCAGCAACTCGCCCTGCCCGGCATCGTTGACGTCCCATGCCGCTACCCGGCAGCCTTCGCTGGCAAATCGGCGGGCCGTGGCGAGACCGATCCCCGCCGCGGCGCCGGTAACGACGACGACCTTACCGCGCAGACCTGTGTCTTTCATGCGTTCCCTAAAAGCTGTACTTCAGCGCAAACTGGACTACCCTCGGCCCCGTGGTGGTCGACACGATGGATCCAAAGTTGGACGAGGGATAGATTATGTTGACTGGGTTGGCAAAATTCACGTTGTTGAACAGATTGAAGAACTCGGCCCGGAATTCTACCCGTTGGCTTTCCGTCACCGGAATGGACTTCATGATGGAGAAGTCCGTGTTGACCTGCTTCGGACCCCGCATGATGTTCCTTCCTAACTGTCCCCAGTCGGCAGTGAACAAGGGGGGTTGCATGAAGGCGGTCGGGTCGAAATAAGCGCTCAAGCGGTCTTCGACGTTGCCGCCCTTGATCGCAGACTCCAGCGTTCGTCCAGGCACCAGGTCGGCTCTGGTTGCCACAAACGCGTCTGCCCGGCCGAAGATGGAGAACGGAACACCGGATTGCAGGGTCACGATTCCCGACACGCTCCAGGTATTCAGTGCTTTTTTCCCGAATGCCGAGCTGCCGTGATAAGCGTCCGGAAGGTTATATAGGTAGCTGGCGACGAAGCGGTGCCGCCGGTCGAAATCCGAAGTGGCATAGTTGCTTTGTTCGTTGACCATGTTGCCCGGGACCACCCCGATGTCGCTTACGTCACTGCCAGAGTAGTCATCAAACGAGTGGGACCAAGTGTAGCTGAGCAGCATTTGCAGGCCGTGGGAGAAACGCTTGTTGAGGGTTGCCTGGAGAGAGTTGTAATTGGAATTCGAGTTACTCTCCATCAGGAAGCTGCCGAACCCGGGGGCCGTCAGATTGCTGAAGCCGGGAAAGAAAGGTCCGCCCTGACTTCCCGCGGTGGGCGGGAAGAAAATCCCCGTTGGGGATCCAAACACCGTCGTTGGAGTAGCCGCTTGGTTGAATGAGAACAAGCGCGGAAACTTGCGCCCTTCCGTACCGACGTAGCCCAAGTCGAGCATCCAGTTATTGGCGAAGCTGGTTTGCAGTCCGAGGTTGAACGATTGGATGTAGGGAATGCTCCAGTCGTGCAGGTCCGGATAGATCCCGGTGGCCGGGACGGCAGTCGTGATGGGACCCACAAGGTACGATGTCATTTTCAGGAAGGCCGGATATCCTCCGTAGGGGAAAGTGGAGCTAGGGCTGAGAGGGTTCAGCGGGAATGCGCTGGGTAGTGGAACCTGGAAAAATGGATTTTCGTTCGGGGTCAACAGAGCGGCGGCCATCATTTCGTAAGGCATGTTGAACAATTGACTATTGAACAGCCGCATGTTGGGGCGGTCGTAGAAAATGCCGTAACCACCGCGCAGGACAATATTGCCGGTATTCGTCATTTGGTAAGCGAAGCCCAGCCTCGGTCCGAAGTTCTTGTAGTTGGGATTCACCAAGCCGTTGCCCACTTTGGGAATGCCAGGCAAGTTTCCGTTGCCGGCCTGGACGAACCCGCCAGTGACGACCACACCGCAGGTGCTCGGAACAGCTGGGCAATCCGAGCCAAACCCCGGTATCAACAGAGGCGTAGTGACGGCCTTCGACGGATCGAAGCCGACAAAATGGCCGTCGGTCTCGGTGGTGGGACCGAAGTAGTCATAGCGCAGCCCCAAGTTCAGTGTAAGACGCGGGGCGACCTTCCAATCGTCCTGGAAGAAGGCGGAAAAATCGTTGGCGCGGTTGTGGAGACTGTTGGTGCCCGAGCCAATCACGGACGCGTCGGCAAGCCCGCCTAGAAAATCTCCGAAAGGGTTGCCAGTGAGGAGGCCCAGGTAGATGAGTTCGCCGTTGGGGAACACATCGAAATAGGGAGCGTCCAGTTCCTGCCGCTTATATTCGCCACCGAATTTGAGCGTGTGCCGCCCCTTGGTCCACGTCATCATATCGCCGACAGAATAGGTGTTAGTCGCCGCGTAGTTCGTAGCCAGCGGAGACGGCCCTAGAGTGAACATGTTCGCGAAGAGTAATGTCGGCATCGCGGGGAACAACGTACCTAATGGCGATGAAATATCTAAATCCGAGGAAGTGACGGGTTGGGATGGTTTGCCGGGGCCGTAAATGGTGCTCCAGCCGAACCTGACTTCATTCAGCAAATGATTCGAGATCACCGAAGATACGCCTACCGAAAGCAGGCGCTGGTCGACGTCCTCCTCGGTCGGCCAACCGGGCGCCTGGAGCGGGCTGCCATCGCCAAACTGATCATAGAGCGCCTGATCGGTGCGGTTGGCGGCAAAGAAGTACTTGGCGAAGAAGCGATTTGCATTATTCAGTTTGATATCCAGATTGGTATTGAACTGGTCTTCTTTGTAGGTCGAGTTGGAGGGAATCGTCTCCAGGACGGGCGTAACCGGTGCCCCTGCGGGGCAATCGCCCGTAGTGTTAACGCCAGGGGCAGAAGGAATCATATACTGCCCGTTGGGCAGCTTCTGATTCAGAGCCAAGTAGGCTGTACCGGGGTCGAAGAATCCACCCAAGCCATAACACATCGAAAGGGCAGCCAGATGCGCAGCATCGCGCTGCGGGCCCAGAAAGGCTGGCAGAAACATTGTGGCGAGCGAGTTGGTCAGCGAGGTGCCGTTGGTTTCGCGGGTGCCCTGATAGGAGATAAAGAACCAGGCACGGTTCTTCACCAACGGTCCGCCCAGAGTACCACCAAACTGGTTGCGGTTGTAGGTGGGCCGCGGCGTAACTACTCCTTCCACTCCATTCAGGAAGAAATTGTTGGCATCCAGATCGGTATTCCGCAGGAACTCATAAACATCGCCATGGAACCTGTTGGTGCCAGACTTGGTGACGGCGGCCACATTGCCACCCGCGTTGCGGCCCGCCGAAGCATCGTACAGGCTGGTTTGAACGATGAATTCCTGGAGCGAGTCGATGGAGGGGACGGCGAGATTTGGGTTCGATCCCGTGCCGATGGAGTTCGCATCGATGCCATTGATGACCACATTGTTGGAAAGCGCACGCTGCCCGTTGACATATACCGCGACGTCCCCACGCCCCAGTTCGGAGGAGTTTTGGATGGAGCCCGAGGTTCCCGAAGTCAGGGTCAGCAATTGTTGGAAGTTGCGGGTCGGCAACGGTAGGGCGTTGATCTCCTGCTGATCGATGACGCTGCCGCGGGCGGAGCTTTCCGTCTGCACCAGCGGCGATTCGCCCGTGACCGAAACCGTGGTCGGCGAACCGGCCACCTTGAGGGCGACGTCAACCACCGAGCTTTCGGTGATCGCGACGACGATACCCTCCAGTTTGGCCGGCGCGAATCCGCTCTGGCTTACATCGAGCCGATAGGCGCCCGGGTCGAGCAGGGGAAAAGTGTAACGGCCGTTGCCGCCGCTTGTGGTTTCGCGGCGTATGCCGGCGTCGCTGGTTAGGGCGACTTTCGCGCCTACTACGATGGCCCCGCTCGGATCCGTTACCACGCCCACGATTTGCCCGGTTGTGGCCGTTTGCGCCAGAGTCATTGGCGTCATGAAACAGAGAATGGCGGCGGCCGCCAGCAGCGTTGCGAATGTTCGCATACTTCCTCCTTGTGTCGCAATTACAGCTTCGAAGCTCGATCCTTCCGGCTGCCCGTGTACAGACGGACAAACTGATTGACAGCTTCTTCGTCACTCACGCCCAGATAGCGCTTCGCGCCGAAGAGTTTCTCCACCAGAAAATGCGTAACAAACTGCAGGTACAAACTGACATAGGCAAACCCGGGGTTCACGTCGCTGGGAAAGGGAATCGGCGCCTTTTGAAACAGGGCCGTCGAATACGTGCGCAGACCCCCCGCAACCTCTCGATAGCTGTTAATGAAATGCTTATGACGGAACTCAACCACGTCGACGTACATCAGCCGCCAGTAGTCCAGATTTTCCGAAACAACACGGCCGACGGCCATCCCCAGTTTCTTCAGCGAGTCGGGATCGGGCGATTGCATCAGGGGAAAAAGTTCTGTCTGCCGGAGCACTTCCATCTTTTGCTCCATGTGCTCGACCAGACCGATGAATATGTCCTCTTTGTTCGGGTAGTAGAGATAGAGCTTACCCATGGATACGCCGGCGTTGCGGGCGATTTCGCGGACGGTCGTACCGTGAAATCCCTGCCGGGTGAAGAGCTTCAATGCGGCGCGTTCAATCTTGAGCCTGTTCTTGGCGACGGTGTCGTCCAAAAGCTTGGGCATATATTCATGCGCTCGTTGTATCAAGACGAGCGCTCGCTCTTGGTGGGAAATTCTAAAACGCCGCCTTTGCGCTGTCAAGAGAATTTGTGATCCCTCCCAGACCGCCGCACTTGCTCAACCGAGTCGCTCAATCGGGTACCCCGCATTGCGTCCGCGCGGTACCATGGACGGTGACCCTGGACGGTAGCTTTTAATCCTACGGAGCGTGTCATGATACCTGCACTCGCGAACCTGCAACCGGAACCGGTATGGAAGCACTTTGACCGACTGGCGGCGATTCCTCGCGCCTCTACGAAGGAGGCCGCGGCGCGGGAGTACGTCCGGACGCTGGCCATAAAGCTGGGGTTGGAATCCGTGCAGGATGATGTCGGCAATCTCGTGATCCGGAAACCCGCGAGGCCGGGACGCGAGAGAGCGCCCGTGGCCCTCTTACAGGGTCACCTCGACATGGTATGTGAGAAGAACGAGGGAACAGTTCATGACTTCGATGTCGATCCGATCAAAGTGGTAAGAGACGGCGACTGGCTGAAGGCAGATGGCACTACCTTGGGCTCGGACAACGGAGTCGGCGTGGCCGCCGCACTGGCCGTGATGGAGAGCAATGACATTGCGCATGGTCCGCTCGAGTTCGTTTTTACCATTGACGAGGAGACCGGACTCACCGGCGCAGCCGAATTCCCGGGTGGCTTGCTGAAATCCAAATATTTTCTCAACCTTGACAACGAGGAGAAAGGCACGCTCTGTATCGGTTGTTCCGGTGGCATCAAGACGACCGCTCGACGTAAAGTCCGGCTTCATCCCGCAGGCGCAGGATCAGCCTGGCGCATCAAAGTGTCCGGCCTGAAAGGTGGCCACTCCGGTGTCGATATCCATCAAGGCCGCGGCAATGCCCTGCGAATCATGGGTGGGACTCTTCAGAGTTTGGTTGATCACCTTCCGATCGAAATCGCCGAGGTTAATGGTGGAAGCGCGCAGAACGCGATTCCGCGCGAAGCTGCAGCCCTGGTGCTAGCCGATCCCTCTCGCGAGAGCGAACTGAAATCGCTTGTCGCTACAGCCGAGGCTGGATACAAGGCTGATTTGGGAGGATTCGATTCCGGACTGCAGATCACCGTCGAGAAAGCCGAACGCCCGGGAAAGGTGCTGGATGCAACAGACGCGAAACAGACCGTGGCGCTGCTCGCGAGCTTGCATCATGGCGTTCTGGCCATGAGCCCCGACGTTCCTGGCTTGGTCCAGACGTCCACGAATCTGGCGACAGTCAATACCAAAGAAGATGTGCTCGAGATTGTTACCAGTCAGCGGAGTGCGATCGAGACGAGCATGCTGGCTGCCGCCCGCATGGTTGCGACGGTATGCGGGCTGGCGGGGTTCGAAGTGGAGCACCGAGGAAAATACCCCGGCTGGAAACCGGAGCCCAACAGCGACATCGTGCGCAAACTTCAGGAAGTGCACAAGAAACTCTTCGGCGAACCGGCAAAGCTGATCGCCATGCACGCAGGCCTGGAGTGTGGCGTCATTGGCGAGAAATATCCGGGCATGCAGATGGTCTCTTTCGGTCCGACGATCGTTGATCCGCACAGTCCCAACGAACGAGTGCAGATATCGTCCGTGGAGAGTTTCTGGAGCTACCTTAAGCTGGTGCTCGAAACCTTCTAACTCGGATTCAGAGATCGGTTCTAACCGGGAAACCGTCGTGTTCTTTTCACGGCTCGGTTCTAGAAATCATTTGAATGAAACTATCCCAAAAATTGCCGATTGTTATTCTTCTCGCCTGCCTGGCGTACTCACGATCGCACGCGCAGGCGGCATCGCAAAACGAACCGGTAGAGCTGCAACTGCAGGTGAGCACGCCCTTCCACTTCGCCGCCTATGGAGATGCGCGCTTCCATGATCCCAGGGACACCGAAGCGGCGAATCCACGGGTGCGCCAGGCGCTGGTTCAGGCGATTGCCCAGACTCATCCTGCGTTCATTTCCTTCGGAGGCGACCTCGTCTACAAAGGTTCCGACAAGGACGACTGGAAGGTGTGGGATAACGAAACCGCGGTGTGGCGCGCGAACAAGACTCCGGTTTACCCCGCGCTCGGGAACCACGAATTCTACGGCGACGAAAAAGTTGCGCTCGCCAATTATTTCGAGCGCTTCCCTGACCTGAAGAACAGCCGCTATTATTCCGTCCGCGCCGCCAACACGCTGATGCTGACGCTGGACAGCTCCCAGGATCAAACCTCCGGCCCTCAAGGACAATGGCTCGCCCGGAACTTGGACCATCTTCCCGGCGATGTGGACTTCGTTTTTATTGTTCTTCACCACCCTCCCTACACCAGTTCGTCGGACAAGCTGTTCGGCGGAGGCCACTCGGCCCGCCCGCGGGAGCAGGCACTGGCCAAAATGCTCGAGGCGCGTCAGCCGAGCCTCGGGGCCCGGATTGTCGTTTTCTCCGGACACGTGCACAACTACGAACGCCACGAGCACGGCGGCGTCATCTATTTCGTGACCGGCGGCGCCGGAGCGCACCCTTATGTGTTTGATCGCGCTAAGGACGATCCTTTCCAGGGTAAGGAAAAAGTGAACTACCACTACCTCATGATGGATGTCGATCGCGGCAGTCTCAAGATCACTATGCACCGTCTAGACTTGACGAGTGGTACAGCCGTCTGGACGGAACCCGACTCGGTCGCGATTTCGCTACCATCGGCGAAGGCCGCAGCCCAAGGTCGATAATAAGCCGGCGGCGCTTCAGTTCCCGCGACACTCCCAGCAGTCGTGGCAGCTATTGTTGTTCAGTCCATATCTGCTACTCTGCTGGAGAACTTTTCCCAAGGGAGACCGAATACGTGCGATTCCACAACCTCTTCAGAGTTGGATTGGCTTTGTTTCTTTGTTCTGTCCTGCCCCTATCCATCTCTGCCGCCGACAGGAATAAAGACAAAAACAAAGACAAAGCAGCGGTTGCCGACGCTGACAAACCATCGTACGAACTGCCGCAGCCGGCGAAAGAGAATCTCGACTACACCATGTACCAGCGCATTCGCGACGAAGGCTTGGCCCATTCGCATGTGATGGACTTCGCATCCGCTTTGGCGGATGGCATTGGCCCGCGCCTTACCGGTTCACCCAACTTGCACCGGGCCAACGAGTGGACACGCGATCAGTTGGCTGCGATGGGTTGCAGCAACGCCCATCTCGAAGACTGGGGAGAGTTCGGCATGGGCTGGCAGCAACTCAACACCTGGGGGCGTATGACCTCGCCGGATACCGCTGTGTTCATCGCCCAAGCCGCGCCCTGGTCGCCTTCGACCAACGGCGCCGTCAGCGGCCCGGCCATTTGGATTGACGTCAAGGACGAGAAAGATTTTGACAAATATAAAGGTAAGCTGGCAGGGAAAATCGTTCTGCTCGGCGATATGCGCGAGGTGAATCCGGTGGATAAGCCGCTATTCACACGCATGGACGACAAAGATCTCGCCAAAATTGCCGATTTCCCTCTGGAAAAGCCACAGCCTATGGACCGGCTTCGGGACGTCATGAAACGACGGGTCATGCTCGAGAAATTCGGCAAGTTTCTCGTCGCGGAGCATGCTGTGGCGGTGATTTTTCCCAGCCGCGATGGCCGCGACAACGGCGGCTCCGGCGGCACCATCTTCGACGACAATGGCGCGTACCTGAACAGGAACGCTTATCTGCGTGATCACGCCGATCCTCTTCCCGTGGTAGTAGCGGCAATCGAAAACTATGGACGTGTCTACCGTCTGCTCAAAGCGAATGTGCCGGTCACCATTGAAATGAATGTCGATGTCAAGTACTTCGGCGACCATGAGCATGGCTTTGATACCATCGCGGAAATTCCCGGCACTGATCCCAAACTGAAAGATGAGGTTGTGATGGTGGGTGGCCATCTCGACTCGTGGGCATCGGCAACGGGCGCAACCGACAATGGCGCCGGCACAGTGGTTGCGATGGAAGTCATGCGGATTCTTAACGCACTGCAAGTCAGGCCGCGGCGTACCATCCGCATTGGCCTCTGGACGGGAGAAGAGCAGGGACTTTTTGGCTCCAGAGGCTACGTGAAGCAGCATTTCGGCTACGTGCCGCTCTCGACCGCTCCCGATGAGTTGGAGAAGCCCGAGTGGATGCGCAAGCCTGCCGGTCCAGTTGTACTCAAGGCTGAACAGCCGAAAATTTCCGGCTACTTCAACGTCGATAACGGTACCGGTAAAATTCTGGGGATTTATCTGCAGGGGAACGCCGCCGTCTCTCCGATCTTCGCGCAATGGATGGAGCCGCTGAAAGATCTCGGCGTCACCACCATCACCATGCGCAACACCGGAGGCACCGACCACGAATCGTTCGATGCCGTCGGGATCCCTGGATTCCAGTTTATTCAGGACCACCTCGACTACGGCTCGCGCACGCATCATTCGAACATGGACACCTACGAACGCTTGCAACCCGCCGACTTGGCGCAGGCAGCAACGGTTGAGGCGATCTTCGTGTACAACACCGCCATGCGCGATCAGATGCTGCCCCGCAAGCCTCTGCCGCATCCCGAACTCGAAGAGCAGCGCTCGGCTCCGCTTAAGGTGATGCCCGGAGCCGTGGAACCCGCGGACGCCACCAAAGATAAAGTAAATAAATAGCGGCGAATCTTTGGAGTTGGAGGAAATCATGATGCGCAGAATTGCGGCGATTTGTTTTGTCGTGGCGGCAGCCGGATGTTGTTGGGCACAGACGCAGGCATCTCCTGCAAAGACTGACGCCTTGAAGTGCGGGAATCTTTTCGACGGCCGAGGGGATGCCCTGCGCAGGAATGTGGTGATCGTGGTGGAGGACGGGAAGATCAAAGACGTCGGCGCGACCGTTCCCGCGGACGCCGAGGTGATTGATCTTTCGCATTCCACGTGCCTGCCTGGACTGATGGATACGCACACGCACATTCTGCTGCAGGGAGACATCACGGCTGCGGACTACGACGAGCAACTGTTGAAGCAGTCGCCGGAGTATCGAACGATTCTGGCGACGGTGAATGCACGACGGGCGCTGGAGTACGGGTTCACGTCGATCCGCGACTTGGAGACGGAAGGCGCGGGGTATGCGGATGCGGACATCAAGAAAGCGATCAACAACGGCATCATTCCCGGGCCACGGATGCAGGTCGCGACGCGGGCGCTGAATGTAACGGGGGCGTATCCGCTGCAGGGATATGCGCCGGATGTCCCGGTGCCGCATGGGGTGCAGATCGTCGACGGCGCGGACAATGCGCGGCAAGCGGTGCGTGAGCAGATCAGTCACGGGGCAGACTGGATCAAAGTTTATAGCGATCGGTCGTACCGGGTGCGAGAAGATGGTGTGCTCGACGATATTCCGACATTCACCTTAGACGAGTTGCGAGCCATTGTGGACGAGGCCCATCGCGAGCGGCACAAGGTGGCGTCGCATGCCATGGCGCTGTACGGTGTGCATAACTCGGTTGAGGCTGGAGTGGATTCGATCGAGCACGGCAACTACATCACCGATGCGGATTTGAAAACCATGGCGGCACGTGGAATTTTTTATGTACCGACAATCTACGTCGGTGAATACGTGGCGCAGGGACGCGCAGCCGCCGGGGCTCCGGTGTGGGTGAAGATGATCGCCATCCATGAGGACACGTTCCGGCGGGCGATGCAGGCGGGCGTAAAGATTGCATTTGGAACCGACGTGGGTGGATTCGATTGGAAGATCAATCCCGCGAAAGAATTTTCGTCGATGGTCAAGTTTGGAATGACGCCGGCGCGGGCCATCCGGGCGGCGACGTCGACTGCCGCGGAGTTGCTGGGGACGCAAAGTGAATTGGGAACGATTGAGGTGGGAAAGCTGGCAGATATTGTGGCCGTGCCGGGAGATCCGCTGGCAGATGTTTCTCTGATGGAAAAAGTGGATTTTGTAATGAAGGGCGGAGTGGTCTACAAGAAACCGTGACCACAAGCGGAAGAGATCTCCCGCTGAGATTTGTGGACTCTTATTTGCGACCTCACATCCGCAGACTCAAACTTGTCACAGTCAGGGATTAGACGCTGCCGGTGGCTGGCTCTGGGGCGGTGGAGCCACCGTAGCCGGTGAAAACTGGGTCTGACGCGAAATAATCTGCTGCGAAGTCGGAAGCGTCGAGGCATCCCAGCCTCCGCCGAGTGCCTCAACCAATTGCACGCTGTCCACGATTTGCGTGATCCGCAGGCTCACCGCTGTCTGCTGATTGCTGAAGAGAGTTGTCTGGGCGGTAATCACGTTGAGGTACGGGTCAATGCCGAGACGGTAGCGATCTGTCGCCAGCTTCAGGCTGCGCTGGGCGGACGCGATCGCGGTATCTTGTTGCTGAATCTCCTGCGAAAGAATGCGCAGGCCGGCAAGATTATCCTCTACTTGTTGAAACGCGGTGAGGACAGTGTTGCGATAGTTGGCGACCGTCCCATCATATTGCGCGCGATATTGTTCGACGGTGGCACGACGCAGACCGCCATCGTAAATCAACTCGGATATGGACGGACCGACCGACCAGAACCGACTGGGCCAACTCAACCAGGTGCCGGCCCTCGTGCTTTCAAACCCGGCGGAAGCGCTAAGAGTCAGCGTTGGGTAATAGGCGGCGACTGCGACGCCGATTTGCGCATTGGCCTGAGCCATCAGGCGTTCGTTCGCAGCAACGTCCGGGCGGCGCTCCAGGAGTTGCGATGGAACACCAAACGGAATGGCAGGCGGGGGAGTCTTCAAAGCCTCGAACGCGAGGGAGAATGAAGAAGCAGGTTTTCCGATCAAAAGTGCAATCGCATGTTCGTACTGAGCCCGCAAAATGCCAAGATTGGTGTCGAGCGCCTGGGTAGCTTCCAGCTGAGTTTCGGCTTGGGCGACGGCTTCGTCGGAGTCGATGCCGGTTTCGTACAGCGCCTTGGTCAGTTTCAGGGACTCCTCATAAGCCACCACGGTCGCATCCAGCAGTTGTTTCAGAGCGTCCTGCCCGCGCAATTGGAAGTAATCGACTGCCAGTTCCGCCTGCGCGGTCAGGCGGGTGTTCTCGAGGTCGGCGGCGCTAGCTTGCGCGTTCGCGACGTTGGCGCGAACCGTGTTGCGCACGCGGCCAAACAAGTCGGGCGTCCAGGAAGCGTCGAAGGGTAGAGAGAATTCGTTGGAGGTCACGGACCTGCTTGTCCCGCTCACGCTACCGGGCTCGCGCTGTCGAGTGGCGCTGGCGCCGCCGGTAAGAGTCGGGAAGTATTGCGCGCGAGCCTCACGCACCAGCGCACGCGCCGCCATGAAATTGGCGAACGCAGAGGCGACGTTTTGATTGGAAATGTTGACTTGCTCTTCGAGCGCATTCAGCTGCGCATCGCCGAAAATCTCCCACCATTTGCCATGCAGGGCGCTGTCCTGCGGTTGCGCAACTTTCCAGCCGTCCATTTTCTTGAGATCGTCGGGAGTGACCTCTTTGAACGTCCCCGGGGTCTCGGCGGGCGGACGATTGTAATGCGGACCGACAACGCAGCCCTGAAAAAGGAAGAGGAGAGCGCCGCAGAGCGCCGCGGTCGCAGCGCGCATTGTGTTCGTTGCCTTCATCGGTGTCTCAGACTCCTTACGCATTCGCCCTTTTCTGGGGCGCGAGTTTCGCGTGGCGCATAAAACCCTTTTCTATATCTCTCAGCGACCTCAGCGCGAATTATCTTCGCGGCCTCGGCGTTGATCATACTCATCCGAAGGACTCGATCTGTTTTTGTCCTTCGAGCCTTCCGTGAGCGCGAAGCCATTTCACGCGCAAGCGGTCCAGCGAGAGATAAACCACTGGCGTCGTGTAAAGCGTGAGCATCTGGCTCAGAATCAGTCCCCCAATAATAGTGATTCCGAGAGGATTGCGCAGTTCCGAACCCGTGCCTGTGCCGAAAGCCAACGGGAAAGCGCCGAACATCGCAGCCATTGTTGTCATAAGAATGGGACGGAAGCGCAGGATGCAAGCCTGGAAAATGGCATCCCGAGGGCTTTTGCCATCGACGCGTTCGGCGGCTAGCGCAAAATCGATCATCATGATCGCGTTTTTCTTGACGATACCGATTAACAGAATGATCCCGATCAGGGCGATGATGCTAAGGTCCTTGTGAAAAATCATGAGCGCAAGCACGGCCCCGACTCCCGCCGAAGGCAGGGTGGAAATAATCGTGATGGGGTGAATGTAGCTCTCGTAAAGAATGCCCAGCACAATATAGACGGCCAGGAGAGCAGTGATGATAAGAAAAGGTTGCGTCGCCAGTGAAGACTGAAAGGCCTGTAGCGTGCCAGAGAACATGCCCGTGATGCTATTAGGCATGCCGATTTTTTGTTCCATGCCATTAATAGCCGTGGCAGCCTGGCTAAGCGCAACCCCCGGGGCAAGGTTGAAAGAGATGGTCACCGAGGGATACTGACCCTGGTGATTCACCGACAGCGGAGCAGTGGCGGGCTCGTAATGCGCGATGGCACTTAGCGGAACGACCTTCCCCTGCGCAGCCCGTATATAAACATCGTTCAAACTCACTGGTGACTGCCAGAACTTCGGCGCCACTTCCAGCACGACGTGGTACTGGTTGATGGCGGTATACATGGTGGAAACCTGGGATTGCCCAAAGGCTTCGTAGAGAGAATTGTCGAGCATCTGCGGCGTAATGCCGAGGCGCGATGCGGTGGCCCGGTCGTAGGTAAGGTTAGCCTGAAGGCCGCTATTCTGTTGGTCGGTATTGACGTCGGTCAGCAGCCGTATTTTCCGCATCTGCTGGAGCAGGACCGGGCCCCACTCCACCAGGTTCTGCACGTTGTCGCTCTGAATCGTGTACTGAAATTGCGCGCTGCTTCCTCGTCCGCCGATGCGGAGGTCCTGCGCGGCTTGCATAAAGGTGTTTGCGCCTGGGATGGCAAGCAGTTTAGGACGCAGACGATCAATGATCTGGCTGGAGGTTGCGTGGCGTTGTTCAAAAGGCTGCAGACCCACGAAGATGAAGCCGCTATTGGTGGCACCGCCGCCGCCCGTAAACGCCATGGCGTAGGCGACGCCAGGATCTGTTTTGACAACATCGATGATGCGCGCCGTAGCCTTTTGCATGGCTTGAAAGGAAGTGTCCTGCGAGCCCTGGATGCCGCCGAAGATGATGCCGTTATCCTGCTGCGGAAAAAATCCTTTGGGGACGACCCAAAAAAGGTAGAAGTTGAGCGCGATGGTCAGACCGAGAACGACCAGGGTCAGACGCGAGTGTTCCAGAACCCAACCCAGGCTGCGCTCGTAGGCTCCCAGAAGCGCCTTGAACGCGCGCTCGCTGGCGCGGTAGGCGTTGCCGTGCTCCTCATCCCGAACGTGCTTGAGGAGGCGAGAACACATCATCGGTGTCGTGGTTAAAGAAATAACCAGAGATACCAGGATAGCCACCGAGAGGGTTACGGCGAATTCACGGAACAACCGGCCGACGATGCCACCCATCATCAGAATGGGAATAAACACGGCCACCAGAGAAATACTGATGGACAAAACCGTAAATCCAATTTCGCTGGCGCCCTTGAGTGCCGCTTGCATCGGCGCCATCCCCTGCTCGATATAGCGGGTGATATTTTCGATGACCACAATCGCATCGTCCACCACGAAGCCCGTCGAAATAGTGAGAGCCATGAGCGAGAGATTGTCGATGCTGTAGTGGCACAGGTACATCACGCCAAACGTCCCAATCAAAGAGGCGGGAACGGCCACGCTCGGAATCAAGGTGGCGCGGACGTCTCGGAGGAAGACGAAAACCACCAGAATCACCAGGGTTATCGAGACGATGAGACTGCGCTCCACATCGCGAACCGAAGCGCGAATCGTGAGCGTACGGTCGATCACGATTTGCGTGTCGATGGCGGAAGGGACCGAAGCTTTCAGAGAGGGAAGCGCGGCGCGAATGCGATCCACGGTATCGATGATGTTGGCGCCCGGCTGGCGGTAAATGATGATGAGCACGGAAGGCTTGCCGTTGACGAAGCCGGCCGCGCGTATGTTTTCCGTGGAATCCTGGACGTTTGCGACATCGGACAATTTGACGGCAGCGCCATTGTGATACCCAACTACCAGCGGCATGTAATCCACCGCTTTCAGAAGCTGGTCGTTGGTCGTGACGTCCGCGGTCGTCGCGCCATCCATGATTTGGCCTTTGGGACTGTTGGCATTCTGCCGGCTCAGCATCGAGGCCACGTCCTGCAAGCCGAGGCCATAACTATTGAGCTGCGTCGGATTCACGTCGACTCGCACGGCCGGCAGCGAACTACCTCCAACCGTCACCTGCCCAACCCCCTCAATCTGAGAGAGACGCTGCTGCATGATGGTGGAGGCCGCGTCGTACAGCGTGCCGCGGTCGTATATCGGTGAGGTAAGCCCCAGAACCATGATCGGAGAATCGGCTGGGTTGACCTTGCGATAAGTCGGGTTGCCGGGAAGATTTGTGGGCAAGTAACTGCGCGCGGCATTGATCGCGGCTTGGACGTCGCGAGCCGCTCCATCAATGTTGCGGGTCAAATCAAACTGCAGCGTGACGCTGGTGGTGCCCAGATTACTGGACGACGTCATCTCCGTAATGCCGGCGATTCTCCCGAACTGGCGCTCGAGCGGAGTCGCGACCGACGAGGCCATGATCTCCGGACTGGCTCCCGGCAAACTGGCGCCAACCGTAATCGTGGGGAAATCGACCTGCGGAAGCGGTGAGACCGGTAACTCCCGAAACGCCACCGCGCCCGCCAACACAATGGCCGCCGTCAGAAGAGTAGTGGCCACCGGCCTTCGAATAAATGGAGAAGAGAGGCTCATATTTATTGTAGAAACGGGGCTTGCCCCGTCTCCCGCAATATCAATCGGGAATTAGTCCGCGGGGACCCCCTCCGGTTCGTCGTCAACCGTGCCGCGCGAAGCGAAGCGATGCGCCAAACGATCGAAGAAAATGTAAATCACCGGAGTCGTGTAGAGCGTAAGCACCTGACTCAAGATCAAGCCGCCCACCATGGAGATGCCCAACGGGCGACGCAGCTCCGAGCCAATTCCGGTCCCGAGGGCCAGCGGCAAACCGGCCAGCAACGCCGCCATGGTAGTCATCATGATCGGACGAAAACGCAGGAGGCACGCTTCATAAATAGCCTCTTCCGCCTGTTTGCCCTCTTTACGCTCCGCCTCCAGCGCGAAGTCGATCATCATAATTCCGTTCTTCTTGACGATACCGATCAGCAGAATGATTCCGATAAGCGCGACGACGCTAAGTTCCTGGCCGCAGATCAACAAGGCCAGAATTGCGCCCACCCCGGCCGAGGGCAGAGTCGACAGAATTGTGATGGGATGTATGTAACTCTCATAGAGAACGCCCAGCACGATATAAACCGTGATCAGTGCCGCGAGAATCAGTAGTGGCTCGTTCGCCAAGGAAGCTTGAAATGAAGCCGCAGTGCCCTGAAACGCGCCCTGTACGCTGAGCGGCATGTTGATTTCCTGTTGGACCTTGTCGATGGCCTTGGTGGCTTCTCCGAGTGACGCACCCGGCGCCAGGTTAAAAGAAATAGTGACAACCGGAAACTGTCCCTGGTGATTGACCGACAGAGGGCTGCTCTTGGTCTCGAACCGGGTAAAGGCACTGAGCGGAATCGAACCACCATTCACCGAGGTTACGGCACTAGGATTGGCCGAACCCGAACCGTTAGATAAGTTCGGCGAAGCCGAAGGACTCGGTGCCGCAGTCGATGCGGAATTGCCGGACGCCGTCGTTGCAGTAATAGTGCCGGTGCCGGTACCGGAAGGCGCGGTCGTGAGCGCCGTCGGAGCCAAAGCAGAACGAACATAGATGTCCTGCAATTTCGAGGGATTCTTCTGAAACTCCGGTTGCGTCTCCAGCACGATGTGGTACTGGTTTAACTGCGTATACAGCGTCGAAACCTGCCGCTGCCCAAACGCGTCGTAAAGCAGCTGATCGATCGCTTGCGGCGTGATGCCCATGCGAGAAGCAGTGACCCGGTCGATGACGAGCGATGCAGCGAGTCCTGAGGTCTGCTGGTCCGTGGCCAGATCGCGAAGCTCCGGGATCGCTTTCAGCTTGGCCATCAGCCTCGCCGTCCAGTAATTCAATTCGCGCTGATCGGGATCTTCGAGAGTGTACTGATATTGCGTGCGGCTCACGCGATCTTCCACGGTGAGGTCTTGCACCGGCTGCATGTAGAGCGTGATGCCATCGATCTTCTCCAGATTCGGCTGCAGACGGCGGATAACATCCGAGGCGTTGATTTTGCGCTCTTCGAGCGGCTTCAAATTGATTTGGATACGCCCGCTGTTCAAGGTCGTATTGGTCCCGTCGATACCGATAAACGAAGAAAGACTTTCAACCGCAGGATCCTGCAGGATCACGTGCGTAAGTTCCTGCTGCCTTTCTTCCATAGCGGGAAAGGAAATGGACTGCGTCGCTTCCGAGATGCCTTGAATGATGCCCGTGTCTTGCACCGGGAAAAAGCCCTTCGGTATAAAAACGTAGAGAACGATCGTAAGTACCAACGTGCCAGCGGCCACCAGCAAAGTTGCCGTTTGGCGCTGCAACACCCACTTCAAAGTTCTGCCATAAAAAGCAATGATGTTTTCGAAGGCGCGCTCCGAAGCCACGTAGAAACGGCTCTGCTTTTGCCCATGCGTGCTCTTCAGCAAGCGCGAACACATCATGGGAGTGAGCGTCAGCGAAACCACTGCGGAGACGAGAATGGTCACGCTCAAGGTGATGGCAAACTCGCGGAAAAGCCGGCCCACGATGTCGCCCATGAAGAGCAGAGGAATCAGCACTGCAATCAACGAGATGGTAAGCGAGACGATCGTGAACCCGATCTGCTCCGAACCTTTCAGCGCCGCTTCCAGCGGCCGATCTCCCTCCTCGATGAATCGAATGATGTTCTCAATCATGACGATAGCGTCGTCGACGACGAAGCCAGTCGAAATTGTCAGGGCCATCAGCGTGAGGTTATTTAAGCTGAAGCCGGCGAGATACATCACGCCGAACGTGCCCACGATCGAGAGCGGGACGGCAACGCTCGGAATGATGGTGGCGGAAACATTGCGCAAGAAAAGAAAAATGACCATCACCACCAGCGCGACCGTGAGCATCAATTCAAACTCGACGTCTTTGACGGAAGCCCGGATCGTCGTCGTCCGGTCCGTCAGTTCATCCACTTGGACGGCGGCGGGAAGATTGCTCTTGAGCAGCGGAAGCAGCTTCTTGATGCGGTCGACGACCTGAATGATATTTGCCCCGGGCTGGCGTTGAATGTTGACGATGACCGCGGGTGTCTCGTTCATCCATGCCGCCTGGCGGTTGTTTTCCACGTCATTTGTAACCGTGGCCACATCCGAGAGTTTCACGGGTGACCCGTTGTGATAAGCAATGACGACTTGTTCGAAATCCGGGGCCGTCAGCAGTTGGTCGTTCGATTGAATCTGATAATCCTGTTGCGGCCCGTCGAAGTTGCCGATCGCCTGGTCGAGGCTGGTCTGCTGTAAGGCCGTGCGCACGTCCTCAAGGTTGATGCCATAGGAGGAAAGCGCCGTGGGATTCACGCGCACTCGCACGGCGGGTTTTTGCCCGCCGCTGATGCTCACCAGTCCGACGCCGGGAAGCTGGGAGATTTTTTGCGCGAAGCGCGTATCCGCAAGATCTTCGACCTGCGACAGCGGAATTGTCTTCGAAGAAAGCGCTAAAGTGAGAATCGGCGTGTCAGCCGGATTCGTCTTGCTGTAGATCGGAGGAACCGGCAGATCGGAAGGCAGATAGGTTTGGGCGGCGTTGATGGCTGCCTGTACTTCCTGTTCGGCAACGTCGATATTCAGCTCGAGTGCAAACTGCAAGACAATGATGGAGCTTCCGTCGGAACTCGTGGAAGTCATCTGATTGAGCCCGGGGACCTGCCCAAACTGTCGCTCGAGGGGCGCAGTTACAGCCGAAGCCATCACATCGGGACTGGCACCGGGATAAAACGTAACCACCTGAATGGTCGGATAGTCGACTTCCGGCAGCGCCGATACCGGCAACTGAAGATAGGCGACAAACCCGGCAAGCAGAATGGCCGCCATCAAGAGCGAGGTCGCTACCGGTCGTAAAATAAACGGACGAGACGGACTCACTTGCTACGAGCCTCCCTTTTTGCCTCCGGAGGCGCCTCCACTCGGAGCGGCCGACGGAACCGACGAATTACTCTGGCTTGGCTGGCCCTGGCCCGGCGCGCCGCCGCCGGGTTGGCGGACCGTGACTTTCGCGTTATCCAGAAGCTTGTCGAATCCATTGACCGCGACCACTTCCTGCGGTTCAACCCCCTGAACCGCGGTCACCGACCCATCCGTAGTGCTGGGCGTAATCGTCCTTATGGAGGCCGTCTGGTCGCTCTTAATCACATAAACATAAGCGCCTTGGGCGTTGCGCTGAATCGCTGGCGTAGGAATCAGAGTCACATTGTGCTGCGTGTCGACGAGCAATCTTGCGTTTACAAACTGACTCGGGAAAAGAGCGTTATCTTTGTTCTCAAAAATGGCTTTGAGTTTCAGGGTGCCCGTGGTTGGGTCGATGACATTATCAAGAGTCAGCAATTCGCCCGATGCCAGTTTCGTGCTTTCTGCGCGGTCAAAAGCATCGACCGTCAGTTTTTTTCCCTTGCGCAATTGCTGTTGAATCGGGCCCAGCGAATCTTCCGCGATGCTGAAGATCACCGTAATGGGCTGAAGCTGCGTGATCACAACCAGGGCAGTGGTGCTGTTGGCCTGCACGATATTTCCCGGATCGACCAGCCGCAATCCCACGCGCCCGGCTATCGGTGCAGTAATATGCGTATAGATGAGATTGACCTTGGCATTTGCCAGTTGGCCCTCGTCGTTTTTAACCGTGCCTTCATCTTGCAGCACGACTTGCTCTTGATCGTCATATTGCTGCTTGGCGATGGCATTGCGATCCAAGGCTTGCTTGTAGCGTTCCAAATCGATCTTGGCTTCCGCCAATACTGCCTGATCGTGCGCCAGTTGTCCCTCCACCTGCGTCAACGCCGCCTGATAAGGCCGTGGATCGATTTCAATGAGCGCATCGCCCTTCCGCACCATCTGCCCTTCGTGATAGTAGACCTGCGTTATTTCGCCTTGCACCCGGCTGGTCACGGTTACGGTATAAACCGGCGTCACCGTGCCCAATGCGTTCAAGTAAATCCCTATGTCGCCTTGGTGCGCGACCGCCGTGGACACCAAAACCGGCCGCGAGGCCGCGTCTCCGCTGGCTTTTGCATCGGAGGACCCGCGGTGCGTCCAGATCGCCACGATGATCAATACAACCACCGCAACCATCAGCCAGATCCACCACCGGCTCTTAGGAGTGGTTGAATTCTCAGTCGTGTGCTGCTCGGACTTCCTAGGTTCAGTTAAGACTGCTGGTTGTTCCGTCACTCGCACTCCTCAAAATCCGCACTCCTCAGATCCACGATCTTCAAATCAATGAGGGACTATCCTCTGATAGAAACTGAAACTGCCTGCGATCGCACAGATGGGACACACATATTCCTGGGGCACACACCTGGGGCAGACACAATGAAACATGCAGCGGCAGGCACAGTTATCCACCCGCACCTTTCTGCTGCATCTTACCATCTATCTCCACTACCATTTTGACGTGCAGGAAGGCGTTTCGGGTCTAACTTTTTGTGAAGAATTGTCAACACTCCGCAGCCGGAGCCGTTTCGCAGACGCGTATAATTCAGGCCGTGACCGCGATCCAAGGCGACAAATCCGGCCAACAATCAGAAGACGAATCCGGCAGCCGAACCGACTCCTCACTCCGGCCAATCGCTCCCAGATCATTCGCAACCAGATCGTTCGCAATAAGATCGTTCCTGGCGGGAGCGGTTCTGCTGGGAATCGCGTACGCCGCGGACTACGGAGTATTTCGATATCGTCTGGCAACGAACCGCCAGCCCTTCGGCAGCGTAACCGTCGAACACTACGACGCGGTGGAGCATAAAGACGGAAAGGCCGAGCTTATTTTTGATCCGCCCGTGCAGCAGACCTGCGTGCACAGTCTTTTCCCACACGCCGGAGATCCTCCCTGCTGGTATCTAAGCCGGCATGCCGAGCAGAAAACAGACATATGACTCGTTTAGGATTGGTGGAGCGACGGGCACCCTCGCCCGTCCCGCCGGCCCCCGGCGTGATCCTCGTGCCATTCCTTGTTTCGTTCTATGACGGCAACGCCTGCCCGCGAGTCTCCTCACCCAATGGAGTAAGTAGCAGGCCGATGGCAAAGGCGATACCAGTCAACGCCACCGGAGTTCCAACCGAGCCGAAATGCCGCACGCCAGCTCCAACCAGAAACGTGATTCCAGCCCCAGCGAAGCGCGCGAAGGAAGTGGAAAAAGCAAACGCGCTGGCGCGGCATTCCGTGGGATATTGCTCCGGCAGCCACAGCGTGTACACCGAGAAATTCGCTCCGCCCAGCCCAAGGAAGAACAGACAAACAAAGAACCAAGGCAATCCGTTTCCGCCCAGGTAGTAAACCTTGCCGAAGGTGACCACGATGAACACCATCATCAGAGTGAAGTAAAAGGCCAGCGCTCCGCGGCGTCCAAGCCGTTCGGCAAGAGTGGGCATAGCCAGGCAGCCGAGAATCGTGGCAACGGCAACCAGCATGGTCGCATACGAGGCCAACTGTGCCGCCTGTGGCCCGCTTCGTCCGCTGGCTTCGGCCAGCACTGTAACGGCTGAGGGAACATAGACCGTGCCCGCCCACAGACCGCAGATCGAAACCAGCATGAACAAAGAATTTAAAATGGTGCGCCGCCGCAACGTTCGACTGAAAAGCGTCGCCAGCGGGCGCCACCACGCCCAGCTTTGCACGACCTTCTCTTTCTGCACCCAGCGCGAAGGCTCGGTCACGCCATACCGGATCCACGCCAGCAACAGTGCAGGCAATCCTCCGAAGGCAAACATGGCGCGCCAGCCAAAGTGACTGCCAATGCTGTAATTGGCCAACGCTGCCAGCAAGAATCCAAAGTAGTATCCGGTGTGCATGAATCCCGCTCCCGCGATGCGCCGATTCTCGGGCCACTCTTCCGCCACAAACGTCCCGCCCATAGCCCATTCGCCGCCGATGCCGATGCCCGCAAGCAGACGCAGAATGGCGAGCTGCCACACACTGACCGCGAAGGCGCTCAGCAAAGTAAACGCGGAATAGCACAGAATGGTCAGCATCAGGGTACGCACGCGGCCAAACTTATCTCCGATCGGCCCCCAGAGAAACGCAAGTCCCCAGCCGATCAGAAACAGAGCGAACAGCAGGCCGCCGTAATAGCCAATGTTTCCTTTGGTAGCTGCGATCCCGGAGCGAGGCAGCAGTTCGCGCAGCGATGGCACCAGCACCAGCGCATAGATAACGGAATCCATGCCGTCGAGAGTCCAACCTCCCCAAGACGCCCAGAAGCCGCGTACTTGATTGCGCGTCAGCGGTGCGGTTCGCTCGGCGTTGCCGGGTTGACTCTGACTCGATTGACTCTGATTGGGTGGATTCGGGAACGCTCGCACATTCATCGAAGTTGCAATCCGGGGAGCAGTCTTCTTTCTGGCCCCAGCAGCATACTCCGATCGGTCAGCGGAAGCCAAGTGAAGCCACTGAATCAATGTTCAATACGTCAATGATTCAATCGGTCAATGACTCAATGCTTCAATCGCTTTACTGGTTCAATCCCGCGCGGGCGGCCGAAGTGGCCAGAAGATTGGCTTCAAAGTTGTTCTCTCGCCGGACGTGTGAGATCGAGAAATCGAGCGAGCGCGCCAGTTTCCGGCAGATCCAGTTCAGGGAATAGAGCCGCGGACTGCGGCAGCTGTACTCGCCTCTCATCTGCCGCACCACGACCTCGGAATCCGAAAAAACGTGCAGCGCCTTCGCCTCCAGCCCGAGGGCGCATTGCAACGCCTCCATCAGGGCAACGTACTCGGCAACATTATTGTCCTGGCGCCCGATCCATCGGGCGATTCGAATGGTGCCGTCGGCGGAGCCGCCACCGGCGCAATCGATTATCACTCCAATACCCGACGAGCCAGGATTCCCCAGCGAACCGCCATCGACGTAGGCTATGAGATCAGACGTTGCCGGGATCGGACATTGACATTGCGTAATCTGCATATTGATCTAAATAGTGATCTAAACCGTGATCTGCGTAATGTGCTGTCACAACCATGCGTGACGCATTTCCCGGCGTCAAGATATTTCTTTGGTTCCCTGCTCGAAGCTCAAGTTGCCCGAGTGCCTGTGGATGTTCCTGTGCAAAAATGGGAAACAATTAATCTGTCATTCATTAAGCGACAACAATTCAATGGGTTGCGTTGGTGAATTTTGATCGATCGCAACCGTCCAATTGCACCAAAAAGGGGCATTGACAAATTACAAGCAAGTCTCTAAGGTTGCTCGCGTCGACGGCTGAAAGGGTTGGCTTAAATAAAACTTTGCCAGTCCGAAGTAAGCTGAGTGATCAGCTCGGCGGGGCAACCCGAGGAGCAGCCAGACCTGAAAAAACCGACGGCTCTGCGAGGGGCAGTTGGGGTTTGGGACCGCGAAAGCGGTGATCGCATCAAGGGCTGTGACGGTGCATGTCTCCACGCGGTTAGCTCCCTCGCAGGAGCTGGCAGCTAGAGCATAACCAATGTCACAGCCTTTACCTTTTTCCCGCCTTTCTTTTCCGCGAAGCTGATCTCCCACTTTCCAACCCTTCTCATCCGCGGAAGCCGATCTCCCACAAAATTCGCAGTTTCGTATCAGGGCATCGCTTTAGCGATGCCGCAAGCTTTTCGAATTGAAATGCCCCTTTAGGGGCCGTAGGGACAGCCGCCCTCGGCTGTCCAGGCGGGCAAGGCCCGCCAGCGCCCTCGCCGATATCATCGATAAGGACTCCGCCCCTGCACCTGATTTTGGGTGGCGCGGCGGTTCACCACTGCGATAACGGGCTTAATTTAATCGACGGTCGAAAGGCCAACGCCGTTAGTACTATTTTCGCTCACCGTTCGCCTCGAACAAAATCCATTAAATTCCCGTAAGTATAAGAAACAAAAGCGTAAATTAACGCGATTGTGCATTTCGCGCAAGGGAGGACTACAATAATGTCTTCCCTGTGGAGGTGGCGTGAATGCCTGAGTCCAACAAAACCACCATCGAACTGGGTATTGAATTCGTGGTGGAATTGCTGTTGTTTCTTTATCCGTATGGGGCAGAACAGATGAATCTGCCCCACAATTTTTGGTTAGGCTTGGGGTGCTGGGTAATCGGAACTGCAATAGCGATTCGTATGTTCTGGATTTTCCCAGTCTGGACTCATCGCCTCACCCGTCTGGAAAAGGGATTGATTGCGTTTATCCTGGTGGGGGCATTCGTGGCTGCTTTCTATAGACCTGTGATGATGGCGTATGGAAAGCGCAATACGGAAATACAGCCAAGGAGCAAACCCGAATCGAACACGCAAGCCGAAAAACCAAAAGAGCCAGAGCAACAGCCTGAGGCAAAACCAATACCAGCGACTAAACCAGTCAAACACCGGGATGTTGTTAAACTCAATCCGATACCTATTCCCTCTACCTCTGCCCCATCTGCAACTCCATTATCAGGGACACAACAGTGCGCACCTGGGGCCTACTGTGCGCAATCTTCTGGCCAAACCGGAGGTGTGACGGCAGGACAGATCAATCTTGGGCCTCCGCCAATGGAGATCAAGTTTTCTGCCGAAAGTGTAACTTCAACGAAATCAGAATTTCCGTATGAAACAAAGGTGACCATCTCTACTAGCCGTTGCTTACACACCAGTTTCATTGGCTGTTGTCTGTGACGTTGCACTTGCACCCGAAGTCAAGTTTGATTTTGGCCGTAATGCGATGGCGTTGTTTACTCCTACATCGGGAATCGCGTTAGAGAATAATAAAATAGCTTACGTTAAATTTGGCGGTACGGCTGTA
>JBEKXC010000053.1:0-24046 GCA_049512435.1 Terriglobales bacterium
GACGGGTCAACGCGGAAGGATCAACGCGGAGGTTCGGCGGCGATGGTTGTGGCGGAAGGCTTCACAGCGCGACCGGCGTGGGTCTTTCCGTTACTCGTGACGCGGCCAGATCCTCGGGCGGAGGCTGGTTTCAGCTTCGCCGCTTTTTCCTGGGCGATCTTCTTGGTGTTGTATTCGTGCACGACGCGGGCCACGTAAGCGCGGGTTTCGCGAAATGGCGGCACTCCCCGATATTGCTCGACGCGCTCCGGACCTGCATTATAAGCGGCCAGCGCCTTAACCAGATCGAAATTGTAGCGCTCCAGAAGTTCGCGCAGATAGTGGCTTCCGCCCGTGACATTGGCTTGCGGATCGAAGGCGTCGTTCACCCCGAGTTCGTTGGCCGTGCCGGGCATCAGTTGCATCAGTCCGCGGGCGCCTTTTGGGGAAATGGCATGGACGTTGAACCCGCTCTCCGCATGAATGACACTCGTCACCAGGTCGGGATCGAGATGATAGGCGGCGCTCGCGGTATTCACGACCTCATTCAGAGCGGGCATCGAGCCAAATTGCGCGGATCCGGATTTGGCAGACCCGAACTTGCCAGAATCAAACGGAGTGTTCATGGAGGCGTATGCATCTGCGGGCAGGTACAACGAGAGATCTTTTTCGTAGCCCGAGATGTCTTCGGTCGGCACGTCCGTGAAGCTGGAATCGTCGGCAGCGAAATAGAGGCGGGTGGTCGCTCCCATCGCCAGGTGATGCTCGTGGCGGATGCTGAAGCCGTTGCGGAGGATCGCCAACTCAGCGGCAGTCGCGGGACGAGCCAGCAGAGCTACGGAGATGACGCAGATGAAAGCGGCAGTCCTCGCCACAATTCGCGATGCCTGATCCATCGTTGACGGCCATCTTTGAATCATCACAAGCTGCTCACGATCGTTGTCCCGTCTACTTCTGGTCCGGCAATCTCTGATCCGTCAGTCTCTGCGCCGTCAATCTCGTCAACGGCTCCCAGTTCGAGCGCCTTTCCGGTCAGCACGTGCTCGATGGCCGCCGATACTCCGCTTTCCGCATTCGAGCGGGTCAGCTTCCAGCCACGGCCGCGCAACTCTTCCGAGGCATTCCCCATGATAAATGGGTGGCCGGCAAACGCCAGCATTTCAATGTCGTTATAGTTATCACCAATGGCCATGACCTGCTCGCGGGTAATCCGTCGGTAATTGGCCCAGCGCTCGAGCGCGTGTCCCTTGGAACACCCGGCGTTGAGCACATCTACAATCGATAGATCGCGGCCCGGGTACTCGGTGCGCAAAACCGTGATGGGCAGGCCGCAGTTTCCGAGGACTTGCAATGCCCGCAGCATGTTGGCGATCGGCCCGCAGAACATGGCCTGCACGGGATCGGTCGTGAGCGCATCCTCGATCGGAACCACGAAACGGATGTACTGCATGTTTTTCTCCAGCCAGCGCTGGATGCTCGCTTCGAGCTTATCCAGACGCTCGATCACAATGGCGCCCGAACCACTGCCGTCTGGAGCCACGCTGTCAAAGGTTAGAACGGTCTGACCACGAAATTCTTGCATCACATGGACAAGTTCGCGGCAGGTCTCCTCAGGCAGCAGATCGCGATGGAAGGTTTCTCCGGCAAGCGACCGGGTGATGGCGCCATTCGAGCTGATCAGCCAGAGATCAAATCCCAGCTGTTGAGCGATGGGCAGAGCAAAAGCGTGACGGCGTCCGGTGACTAGGATGATCTCGATGCCTTGGGTGTGCACGCGTTGGAGGGTTGCGAGATCGGTGTCGGAGATCTTGAATTCCGGGCCAAGCAGGGTGCCGTCAATATCGATGGCTATAAGGCGGAGGGAATTGGCGGGCACAGATGATTTTAGCATTGGGGAGCAACCGCCCGGGTCTTCGACCCGGGCTATTGGCCGACCACAAACTGCTTACTTCTACGGCTGATAAATCTGCACGTAGTCGTAGACGGTGTTGTTAAACAGGTCCCCGTTGTTGGCGCCGCCGATGCAGTACAGCAACCCCTTATAGACAGCGGAGCCCGGAATCCCAACTGCCTCCGGCATAGAAGCCTGCGTCGTCCACTTTTTCTTCGACACCTTGAACGATTCGGTCACGCTCACCGCCTCGTCGCTGACAGCGCCGCCGGCGACGTAGAGCGACCCGCTGAGCGATCCGAAGCAAGCCGCGTTTCGGGGTGTGGGATCGGCCGTGAGAGACGTCCACGAGTTCGTGGACACGTCGTAGCCTTCGTTGTCCCCAGTTACCTCGGAGCCGTTATATCCATCCGCGGCTAGTATCGTGGTCCCGACCGTCCCGACGGAAGGCTCCGACTTCCCCACCAGAAGCGGCGCCTCCTCTGTCCAAGTGTCGGTTGCGGGATCGAAGGCTTCGACCGTGTTGAGGCGTACCCCGCTGGCGTAGCCGCCGATCACGTAGATGATGTTCTTCTCCACCGTCGCCGCCGCGCTGCATCTCGCCGTGGGCATCACCGCTTTTGACGACCATGTCTTCGTCTTCGGGTTGTAGGCCCACACCGCATTGAACAGGTTTCCTCCTCCGTTGTTGCTTCCGCCGATGACGTACAAGATATTCTTCACCACGGCACTGGCCCCCTGCCCCGTCGCAGTTGGAAGCGCGGTGCCGGAACTCCAGGTGTTTGTGACCGGGTTGTAGATCTGGTTGTCGGCGATGGCCTCTGACGCGGTGTACCCGCCGACAACATAGACCAGGCCTTTGAGCACTCCCGTCATCGAGAAGCTGGTTGCCGTCGGCATTGGCGCGCCGCTCGCCCACGTGTTGTGCGTGACCTCGGAACTCTGGGCCTTCACTAGCGATGCCATGTCGACGAACAAAAGTGATACCAACATCAATCGAAATGCAGTCTTCATACTTTTTCTCCGATAGGAAATCTTGGTCGAGCAATGGCTGTTCTCTGGCCTACGGCTGATAAATCTGCACGTTGCTGATGGGCGTCCCCTTCCACGTGGCCCAGCCGCCGATGCAGTAGAGTTGTCCTTTGTAAACCGCGGACGCGCCTATCATGGTTCCCTGTGGCATGGGAGCGAGGGTCGTCGTCCATTTGTTCTTCGACAGCTGGAAGGCCGCGTTCAGAGTCGTTGCCGCCCCGGCATTATTGAGATATCCGCCAGCGTCATAGAACTTGGAGCCGACGGATCCGAAGCAGGAGAAAGCGCGCGCCGTGGGGTCGGCGGCGAGTTCCGTCCATGTGTTGGTGGCAGCGTCGTAGCCCTCGGTGTCTCCCGTGATTTCGCCGGGCGCAACGGCACCGTCGGCGGCCACGATGGTAGTTCCGGCCAGACCAGCCGCCGGGCTCAGCTTGGTCTCCAACATCGGCGCCTCTTCGGTCCAGCTATTGGTCGCGGGATTGTAGCTTTCGACCGTCGCGACATAATTGCCGCTGGTGTCATCGCCGCCGATGACGTAGACGATGTTTTTCTCGACCACGGCCGTACTTTGATACCTTGCCGTCGGCATATCGGTCATGGCAGTCCAGGTCTTGGTCTTCGTGCTGTACGCCCAAACGGTATTCACCGCCGTTTCCCCGTTGTAACCGCCGAAGACGTATAAGACGTTTTTCACCACTGCTGCGCTCGTAACGTAGAGAGGTGTTGGCAGAGACACGCTAGCGCTCCACGTGTCGGTCGCCGGATTGTAGACTTGGACATCCGCGAGAATCGTGCCATTGGCGTTGTCTCCGCCGACCACATAAATCTCTTTTTTTACGACTGCGGCGCTTGGACCCCACACCGCCGTCGGCAGCGGCGCGCCGCTCGTCCAAGTGTTGTGGGTGACCTCGGCATCCTGGGCCTTCATTAACGACGCCGTGCCGATGAGCGCAAGTGATACCAACATCCATCGAAATGCGGTCTTCATTTTTTTCTCCTGTACAAAGTTTGGGTCGCGTAATCGCAGTTCCCTGGAATTACGGTTGATAAATCTGCACGTTGCTGAGGAGTGACCCCTCGAAAGTGGTTATGCCGCCGATGCAATAGAGTTGCTTCTTATACACGGCGGAAGCGGGCAACAGGGTGGCCTGCGGCATGGCAGCCAGCGTGGTCCATTTGTCTTTGGAGAGCTTGAAAGACTCGGTCAGGGTGGTGGTCCCGGTGCTGTAGCCCCCGGCGACATACATCTCTGTACTGATGGCCCCGCCGCAAACCCCGGTTCGGGCCGTGGGATCGGCCGTGAGCGACGTCCAGGTATTCGTTCTCGTGTTGTAGCCCTCGTTGTCGGCCAAGCCAACGTTTTCGGCGTTGATACCGTCAATGGCCACAATGGTGGTCCCGATTAGCCCGGCCGCAAACTGCTCCTTCGCAACCAGCTCAGGCGCCTCTTCGGTCCAGGTATCGGTGAGGGTGTTGTAGCTTTCGACGGTCGTCAGAAAGCTCCCGTTATAGCCATCGATGACATAGATGACGTCTTTGTCCACCACCGCCACCGCCCCAAACCTCGCGGTTGGCATGGCGGCTTTCGCGGACCACGTCTTCGTCTTCTTGCTGTAAGCCCAGACCGCGTTGGACGCTGTCACTCCATCGGGGCTACCGCCGATGATGTACAAGATGTTCTTGACCACCGCGCTAGCTGCAGCGACGCTTGTCGTCGGCAGAGCCACACCGGCGTTCCAGGTGTTCGTGGCCGGGTTGTAAATCTGGACGTCGGCAGTGAATTCGGTATAGGTCACCCCGCCGCCGACAATATAGATTTCGTTGTTGACCACCCCCGCAGCCGGATAATAGACAGGCGTCGGCATCGCCGCGCCGCTCGTCCACGTGTTGTGCGTGACGGCGGGGCTTTGTTCGGAAATCTGGGCGTTCACCAGGGAGGCGGTGCCGAGGAACAAAAGCGATACCAACGTGAATCGAAATGCTGTTTTCATTTTTTCTCCCGTACGAAAGTTTGGTCGCGTAATCGCAGTTCCATAGCTCTACGGCTGATAAATCTGCACGTTGTCGTAGACGTTCCCCACGAACTGAGTGCTAGCGCTCCCTCCGCCGAAGCAATAAAGCATACCCTTATAGACCGCAGAACCCAGCGAGGCGGCGGCCTGTGGCAGGGCGGCCTGTGTCGTCCATTTGTTCTTCGTCAGCTTGAACGATTGCGTGTTGTCGACCGCGTTCCCAGAGCTGTTGCTGCCACCCGCTAAGTACAGCGACCCCTTGGCAGAGCCGGTGCAGGAAGCGTTCGTTCCTGTGGGCTCGGTCGCGAGAGACGTCCAAGAATTCGTGGACACGTCATAGCCTTCGTTGTCCCCGGTGTCCTCCGACGTGCTGTACCCGCCCGCAGCCACGATCGTGGACCCGACCAGCCCTACCGAAGGTTCCGACTTCCCGACCAGGAGCGGAGACTCATCCGTCCACGTATTGGTCGCGGGATTGTAGCTTTCGACGGTGTTGAGCCTGCCGCCGCTGTTGCTATAGCCACCAACGACATAGATGATGTTCTTGTCCACCGCAGCAGCAGCGCTCGCTCTCGCGGTGGGCATAGCTGCTTTCGCGGTCCAGGTATTTTTCTTCGGGTTGTAAGCCCAAACTGCATTAGTCTGCGTTGTCCCGTCGTTGCTTCCGCCGAAGATATATAAAACGTTCTTCACCACCGCGACGGCTCCGTCCATGGTCGTCGTGGGAATGGCCGCGCCGGTGCTCCAGGTGTTGGCGACGGGATCGTAGATTTGGTTGTTGGCGACGACCGCGGTATCGGTCACCCCACCGACCACATAGATGTTGCTACCAATCACCCCCGCCATGGTGAATTTAAGGGCCGTCGGCATCGGAGTGCCGCTCGTCCACGTGTTGTGGGTGACCGCGGGATTCTGGGCTTTCATTTGCGAGGCTGTGCCGATGAACGAAAGCGATGCCACCATCAATCGAAATGCAGTCTTCATTTTTTCTCCTGTCCAAAATTGTGGTCGCGCAATGGCAGTTCCCTGACATCACGGCTGATAAATCTGCACATAGTCGTCGGAGGTTTGATTGCCGGGGTTGCCGCCGAAGCAATAGAGGCGGCCACCGACTTCCGCCGAGCCAGAGTAGCCGTTGCTCTCCGGCATCGAAGCGAGGGTCGTCCATGAGTTGGTTTTTGCGCTGTAGGCTTCGCTAACGCTAAGTGCCGTCGTCCCGTTCCAGCCGCCAGCAACGTACAACTCCCCCTTGATGACTGAAAAGCATCCTGCATAGCGCGCGGTTGGGTCGGCGGCAAGTTTCGCCCAGGTGTTCTTTTTCACGTTGTAACCCTCGTTATCACCGCTTAGCGGATCGCCGTCCGCAGCCACGATCTTCGCCCCCAGCAGACCCACCGACTGCCACGCTGTCGCGGCCGGCAAAGACGCCTCTTCTGTCCAGGTATCGGTGGTGGTGTTGTAGCTCTCGACGTTCGCAATGATGCCGCTGCCGAAAACATTGCCGCCAATGACATAGATAATGTCTTTGTCGGCAACGGCGGGCATGCTGTCGAAGGCGTAGGGCATCGAAGCCTTGGTCGACCAGGTATCAGAGACTGGGTCGTAGGCCTCTACAAGGGTCAGATCATCGGAGCCATTGTAGCCTCCGATCACGTACAAGATTCCGTTGACCACGGCAGAAGCCCCAAACCCGCGCGGGGTCGGGTCGGGAGCGCCGGTCGTCCACGTGTTCTTCTTGGTGTTGTAAATCTCGTTGACGCCAGTCGCTTCGTACCCGGAGGTCGCGCCACCGACGACATAGATATTTTTCCCGATCGCTCCCGTGTAGGGGGCGTAACGCGCGGTGGGCATGGCGGTGCCGGTGGTCCACGTGTTGTGAGTGACGGCGGGACTCTGTGCGTTCGCGAGCGAAACCACCCCAGTCAGTAAGAGCGATACCGACACAAACCAAAATGCAGTCTTCATAGTTTTCTCCAGTACGAAATTCTGATTTAACCCCAACTGTTCGTTCGCTTGCCTACTCTACGGCTGATAAATCTGCACGTAGTCGAAGATGTTCGCCAAGCCAACGTCAGAGCCGCCGATGCAATAAAGCCGGCCACCGACGGTCGCGGAGCTGGGAACGAGTACGGCGTCGGGCATCGAAGCAAGGGTTGTCCACGACTTCGTTTTTGCGTCGTAGGCCTCGTTGACGCTGAGCGTTTCCGTTGAGTTCGCACCGCCGGCAACGTACAGCTGCCCCTTGATGGCGGCGAAGCAGGACTCCAGGCGCGGAGTAGGATCGGCGGTGAGTTCCGTCCAGGTGTTCTTTTTTGCGTTGTAACCTTCGTTGTCACCCACGGGAGTGCCAGCGCCACCGTTACCGCTGATTTGTCCATCCGCGGCAACGACTGTTGCTCCCAGCAAGCCCGCCGTCAGCCACGATTTCGCCTCCAGCAAAGGCGTCTCCTCGGTCCAGGTATCGGTTGTGGTGTTGTAGCTTTCGACTGTTGCCAGCCACTCGTTGGCGCCATCCACGTAGCCGCCAATGACATAGATAATGTCTTTGTCAACCACGGCGGGCATGGCGGATCTGGCGGTAGGCATCGAGGCCAGGGTCGTCCAGGTATCGGAGGCGGGATCGTAGGCTTCGACAACGTTCAGAGAGCCGCCTACGCCATTCTGGCCTCCGATGAGGTACAGAATCCCATTGACCACGGCCGAAGCGCCACTCCAGCGCGTGGTCGGGTCCGAAGCGCCGGTCGTCCACGTGTTTTTCTTGGTGTTGTAGATTTCGTTGACGCTCGTGGTCCCGTATCCGGAGTTGGTGGCGCCGCCGATGACATAGATGTTCTTCCCGATCGCTCCCGCAAAGGCGCCAAAGCGTGCCGTGGGCATGGCGGCGCCGCTCGTCCACGTATTGTGCGTGACCGCGGGACTCTGGGCGTTCATTTGCGAGGCTGTGCCGATGAGCACGAGCGCTGCCAACAGCAATCGAAGTGCAGTCTTCATTTTTTCTCCTGTACAAAATTTTGGTCGCGTAAAGGCTTCTTCATGGCCTTACGGCTGGTAAATCTGCACGTTGTTGAGGACAGTTCCGAGATAAGTACTGGTACCGCCGATGCAGTACAACTTGCCCTTGTACACTGCGGAACCGGCTCCCATGGTGGCTTGTGGCAGAGGAGCAAGCGTCGTCCATGTTTTTTTGGAGGGTTTGAAGGACTCGGTCAGGTCGAAGGCGGGCGTGCCGGAACCACCGGCGGGATAACCGCCAGCGACGTACAACATGGACCCGATGCCACCACCGCAGGCCTCATTTCTGCCCGTGGGATCGGCTTTGAGCGAGGTCCAGACATTCGTAGTCGTGTTGTACTCTTCGTTGTCGCCATTGTCTGAGCCCGAAAATCCATCGGCAGCCACTATGGTCTTCCCGACTAATCCAACCGTCGGCTCGGATTTCCCGAGAAGAAGGGGCGCTTGCTCTGTCCAGGTATCGTTTGCGGGATTGTAGCTCTCGACGGTGTTCAGCCTGGTGCCGTTTATCTCTCCGCCGATCACGTAAATCATGTTGTTCACCACAGCCACGCCCATGCTGTCGCGCAAGGTAGGCATCGGCGACTTTGAGGACCATGTTTTGGTCTTCGGGTTGAGAGCCCATACCGCGGTTGTGTACTCGGTCCCGTCGTAGCCTCCAATGACGTAAAGGACGTTCTTCACCACCGCGGCGACGCCGTCCTCCGTCGCCGTCGGCAGTGGTACGCCACTGCTCCAAGTATTGGTGGCGATGTTATAGATCTGGGTGTCGGGAATGCCCCCAACACCATCGGTGTTTCGTCCTCCGACGACATAAATCTCTCCCTTGAGTACCGCTGTACCAGCAGGTTGCCACACCGCCGTCGGCAGCGGCGTGCCGCTCGTCCACGTGTTGTGGGTGACCGCGGGACTCTGGGCGTTCATTTGCGAGGCTGTGCCGATGAGCACGAGCGCTGCCAACAGCAATCGAAATGCAGTCTTCATTTTTTTCTCCTATGCAAACGTTGATCTGAAATCCCGTGCGGCACAAATCCGTGGAATCCCACCACCTTCGGCTTCGCTCTGGGCAGGCTCTAGCGAAAAAAAAGCGCTGGGATAGGGCACCCGCAGTTCCTCGAGTTACGGCTGATAAATCTGCACGTAGTTGAGGGCGTCTTCCTGGTTGGTCGCGCCGCCGAGGCAGTACAGCTGTCCCTTGTACACGGCGGAACCACCCACCCAGGTGGCCTGCGGCATGGGCGCCAGCGTCTTCCAGGTGTCTTTGGACAGCTTGAACGACTCCGTCAAGGTCAGGTCCGGGTTGCCGTCGTAGTAGCCACCCGCAACATACATGTATGGACCGATGGCACCGCCGCAAGCGCCGTTCCGGGCCGTGGGATCGGACGCGAGCGAAGTCCACGTATTTGTGGTCGCGTCGTAGGCCTCGTTGTCTCCAAAGTCCCCGGACGTCTCATATCCATCGGCGGCCACAATTGTGGTTCCGATCAGCCCGACCGAAGGCTCGGCTTTCCCAGCCAGCAATGGCACCTCTTCGGTCCAGGTATTGGTTGCGGGATTGTAGCTTTCGACGGTGTTGAGCCTGCTACCATCGGTCGCGTTCCCACCTATGACGTAGACGATGTTCTTCTCCACCACCGCAGCCATGTCACCTCGGATGGTGGGCATGGCGGCTTTTGAAGACCAGGTTTTCGTCTTCGGGCTGTAAGCCCATACCGCGTTGGTGTAATTCTGTGCTGATCCGGAGGGGGTACCTCCGAAAACGTACAAAACGTTCTTCACCACTGCAGCAGTACCGTCGCAAAGCGGCGTTGGCAGGGACACGCCAGCAGTCCAGGTGTTCGTGGCCGGATCGTAAATCTGGGTGTCGGCAATGACCCCTCCCCCCGGAACAGTGCACCCGCCGACCACATAAATTTGGCCTTTGAGCACCCCCACAGCCGTGAGGAAAGCGGCCGTCGGCATGGGAGAGCCGCTCGTCCAGGTGTTGTGGGTCACCGCTGGGGTATGCCTATCGATTGGCTCGGTTTGCGCTTGGAGCGGCAGATTGGCTCCGGCTGTGAGAATGAAAAGGGTGAGCGTGGTGAGCGCTGATGCGGCTATGCGGAATGTCCCAACATGTTGGCGAACGCAATTCATAGTTCCTCTCCTGAGAGTTTGATTTTTTCTGGGCACTTTGGGGAAGTGCGCCGCGGGTCTTTGCCGGTTCCAGCTTCGGAGTGTGCCGCACGGCTATGAACATGGCCGCCAATGTGCCCTAAAACGCGTGGCGTGGTCAATGTTTCAGGCGTGATCCCTTCGTGCAGCGAATGTGACGCGCTAAGTCATGTATTTACAGTTTGATATACGAAGTTGTTGTCTGGGGAATCTGGGCCCAAGAGGGCCTTGAAACGGAGGCGAAGTGGGAAAAGTTTGCTGCCAGCGCCAGGGTTTCAATGGTAGACTTGCAGTCTCCCCCGAGCCGACTCCGTTCTATGCCCGCTAAATCATTGAATAGCACGCCTTCTACGGTCGTACTCTTTGGGGTGTTCGAGGCCGACTTCCGCTCCGAGGAGTTGCGGAAAAACGGAATCAAGATCAGGGTACAGGACCTGCCTTTCCGTGCTCTGAAGCTTTTGCTGAGCCGTCCCAACGTGGTCATTACACGCGAAGAATTTCGTCAGACGCTGTGGCCCGGCGATGTGTTCGTGGATTTTGATCTCGGAATCCGGAGCGCGATTAAGCGCCTGCGCGACGCACTGGGAGATTCGGCGGAGAATCCGATCTTTATTGAGACCGTCGACCGCCGTGGCTACCGCTGGATTGCTCCGACGCACATCGAACCAGCGCCGGAAGTGGAGGCTGGCGCGGGGCTTGAACTTGTAGATCTCGCCGCCCCCACTCGTGACCCCACCTCCGACAGCTTTTGGAATTGGAGTTGGAACTGGAAGATCACGGTTATGGTGGCGGCAGCCGCCTTCGTCTTGGGAGGCTTGGGAGTCTTGAGTCTGCGGCTGCTTTATCGACAACCCACGGCCGATTCCATTGCCGTACTTCCTTTCGCGAACGGCAGTGGAGATGCCAATACCGATTATCTCGGCGACGGCATGACCGAATCGCTGATTGGCAACCTCGTGCATGTACCGCGGCTCAAGGTGAAGTCGCGTAGTTCGGTCTTCCGCTATAAAGGCAAGGACGTGGACGCGCAAAAGGCAGGCAATGAGCTGGGCGTGTCGAAGCTGGTGAGCGGACGAGTGACGTCGCACGGGGATAACATTGAAATAAGCGCCGAACTGATCGATGTGCGGGACAACACCGAAATCTGGGAGCACCACTACAGTGGTAAGGGCGCGGAGATCGTCTCGTTGCAGATGCAGATCGCGGGCGACATCGCGGGAAAGTTGCGTCCCAAGCTCAGCAATTCAGAAAAGCAGCAGGTCACACGACAGGGCACGCAAAGTCCAGAGGCCTATGATCTGTATTTGAAGGGGCGTTACGCCTGGAACAACCGGACCCGCAACGAGCTTGAGGCTGCAAGCTCCTATTTCAATCAAGCCATCGCGAAGGATCCAGGCTACGCTCTGGCATATTCGGGTCTGGCCGATGTCTATTCCGTCATGCCTAATTATTGGGGCGCTCCCAGCGAGAGTTTTCCGAAATCGAATGCCGCCGCCCGCAAAGCGCTGGAGCTGGATCCGACGTTGGCTCATCCCCACGCCGTTTTGGGGGTCAATGAGACGCAGTACGACTGGGATTTTGCCGGAGGCGAGGCTGAATTCAAAAAGGCTTTGGAACTTGACCCCAACGATGCCAGCGCCCACCAATGGTACGCGGAGAGTCTGGACAGGATTGGCGGCAGGCAGCAGGAGGCTTTTGCTGAAATCAATCGTGCGCGTCAGCTCGATCCCCAGTCACCCGTCATCGCACGGGAGCTCGGAGGTATTCTCCTCACCGCAGGACAATACGACCAGTCGATCGCTGTATGCCAGAAGCTGGCCGCCGATGGGCCGGCGTTCGCCATAGCCCACGATTGCCTAGGCAAAGCTTATTGGGCGAAACGCATGTACCCGCAGGTGATTGAAGAATTCAAGACCTATAGCCAACTCTCCGGCATTCCCGAGCAAGCTGGGTTTGCCGATGCTCTGGATCAGGGGTTTCGTTCCGCGGGATGGAAGGGCGCGCTCACGAAAGCGATTGCATTCCGGGAAGCGCAACGTATTAAGACGGGCTACTTCTCGGCTGAGGAGATTGCTCAGCTGTATGCTGACTTGGGAGACAAAGATCAGGCCTTCCGCTGGCTCAACATTGCTTATCAGGAGCACGATTGGCTGCTGATCGGTTTGAAAACATTCATCCCTCTTGCCCCGCTGCGCTCCGATCCGCGGTTTGCCGAGCTGGTGCACAAGGTCGGGTTGCCGCAGTGACCTAGCCCTCGAATCGACGATTTTTGCCAACCTTTTCTCCTTACATTTTCTTCGGGTGTGCGACAATCATTTCCCGACAATCATTCCCCATGGAGGCTATCGATGAAGTTGAGATTGCTGTTGGTCTTGCTAGCATTTCTGTCCACAACTCTGCCCGCGCAGTCCGCGCCCGAAACGGGCAAACCCTTCGTCATCGAGTATTACTACAAGACTAAGTGGGGACATGCCGACGAATTTCTGCAGCTCTTCAAAAAGAACCATTACCCACTGCTGAAGAAACAGGTGGAAATGGGCCGCATGCTCAAGGTCTGGATGGACCAGCCGCGCTACCACACCACCGAAGACGGGCGTTGGGATTATCGTGTGACCATCGTCTTCAAGAACTCGGCGGCCGCGAATGAACCCTTCGAAGAAGACACGCTGAAGAAGCAGCTCTGGCCCGATCAGGCTACGTATACGAAGGAAGAGCAACGGCGGTTTGAAATCCTCGATGCGCACTGGGACTTGCCGATCAAGAATGTTGAGTTGGACGGGAAGTAAACGGCAGGGCGACTGGAAACGTTTCCGTGCCCCCTGACATTCCGCCATTTCATGGAGCCTCCAAACGCGCGTCCCGAAACGGTTCTTTCTTGTTCCGGCTATCGTAACGCAGCCTAAAATAATTCGATCAAGTATCAAATCTGGGATAGGATGCGGAGGCTCCGCAGTTGTGGGTTCCAAGGGTCCGCGTTGTGAAATCTCAGGAATCGAAAGGATAGTACATGCACACGAATCATTGCAGTCTCTCACGACCGGCCGCTCTGGTTTGCGCGGTCATGTTGTTGTTGTTCACCATTCCCGGACAGGCGCAGGCGCAGTCCGTTCTGACGCGTCACGTGCGCGAAGGGGTGGCCGATGGGCAAGCGCCGCTTGTCGGAACACTCCCAGCCACTCAGTCCCTACACTTCGATATCGTTCTGCCAATGCGTGATCGCGCAGGGTTGCAAAGTTTCCTGCGCCAGCAATACGACCCTACCAGCCCCTCGTACCAGCATTTCCTCACGCCGCGGGAGGTTACCGAGCGGTTTGGCCCCAGCGAGGAAGATTGGGACACCTTGGTTGCATTCGCCAAAGCGAGCGGCTTTGAAATTGTCGGCGGAACCCGCGATGGCAGGGACCTGCAGCTCATCGGTACGGTGGCGAACATCGAGAAGGCATTCCATGTGACCCTGGGAGTCTATAAGGACCCCACGGAGGATCGCACTTTCTACTCGCCCGACCGCGAACCGACCGTGAACTTGCCGTTCCCGCTCTGGCACGTTACTGGATTGGATAACAATTCCAAACCGCATCCGCTGTACGTGAAGAAGAGCGATTATGCGAAGGCCCGTGGGATCGACCCTGAATTCGTGTCCCACGCCACCACCGGCTCTGGCCCTGATGAATCGTTTTTGGGCAGCGACATGCGCGCGGCCTATTACGAGGGAACAGCGCTCACCGGCTCCGGCCAGACTCTCGCCCTGTTCGAATTCCTGGGCACCGATTTGGCCGACCTGACAACGTACTACAAAAACGTAGGGCAAACAGAACCTTACACTCCTACGCTCATTTCCACCGGCGGATACAGCACGAGCTGCACCGAGAGCGGCGGATGTGATGACACGGAACAGACCCTCGACATGACGCAGGCGATGGGAATGGCCCCAGGCACCACCATGCTCTATATGTACGTCTGCGGCAACGCCGAAAGTATCAGCGATACGGACTGTATCAGTGCGATGGTTTCGACCACGGATGCTCCGTTGTCGAAGCAGATTAGCTGTTCGTGGGGCTGGACTCCGGCCGATCCCAGCACTCTCGACCCGTATTTTGAGCAGATGGCCGCTCAGGGCCAGAACTTCTTTGCAGCCGCTGGCGACGATCAGGCCTGGTCGTCGTCGAACGAGGCATGGCCGGCTGACGACGCGAATATCGTTTCCGTCGGCGGCACGGACTTGGACACCTCCGGAGCGGCTGGCCCCTGGGCATCGGAAACCGCCTGGGTAGATGGCGGCGGCGGCATCTCGCCCGATTCAATCCCGATCCCCTCCTGGCAACAGCTCTCCGGCGTAATTACTTCGCAGAACAAGGGGTCCACGACATTACGGAACGGCCCCGACGTTTCGGCAAACGCGAATTTCACATTTTACGTTTGTGCCGACCAAACCACGTGTACGGCCAACGATTACGGCGGGACCAGCTTTGCCGCGCCCATGTGGGCTGGCTATCTGGCTTTGGCCAATCAGCAAGCGGCAGCCAACGGTAAGACGATCGGTTTCATAAATCCGACCATTTACCCGGCGGCTCTGGGCTCAAGCTACAGCACGCTTTTCCACGACATCACCAGCGGCAGCTGCGGCACTTATTCCGCAATTACCGGCTACGATCTCTGCACCGGCTGGGGCAGTCCGAACACGACCGGCCTGATCAACCTTCTGGCTGGATCGGCGACGCCGAGCTTCGCTCTTTCCGATTCGCCGAGCAGCCTCTCGATCACCCAAGGCAGCAGCGGCACCAGCACCATCACCGTGACTGACGTAGACGGATTCACCGGCAGCGTAACGCTGGCGGCATCCGGATTGCCGAGCGGTGTGACGGCTGTATTCGGCACCAACCCCACGACCGGGACGAGTGTGCTGACTCTGACGGCAAGCAGCACGGCCACTACCGGAACCGCGACGGTGACCATCACCGGCACCTCCGGCAGTTTGAGCGCAACCACCACACTTGCCCTCACCGTCAATGCTGCGGCGAGTCCGAACTTCACCATCGCTGCCTCGCCCACGTCCGTGACCATCACTCAAGGCGCGAGCGGCACCAGCACGATCACCATTACCAGCCAGAACAGCTTCAGCTCTGCAACCACGCTTAGCGCAAGCGGCTTGCCCAGCGGCGTGACCGCGGCGTTCTCCACCAACCCTGTAACTCCGCCGGCGAACGGCAGCGTAACCTCAACCCTCACGCTAACCGCCTCCGCCACAGCGGCCACGGGAGCTGCCACGGTGACGATCACCGGAACCTCCGGCTCGCTCACTCACAGCACGACCATCGCGCTCACGGTGAATGCTTCTTCGGGTACGAAGAACTTCACCTTGTCGCTATCGCCTTCTTCTTTCACGATCGATGACGGCGGCAGCAAATCCACGACTCTCACTGTTACCAGCGTGAATGGATTCCATTCTGCAGTGGAACTGAGCGTGAATGAATTCCCGAGTGGCGTATCGGCGACGGCTTCGGCCAACCCGGTGACTCCGCCGGCAAATGGCAGCGTGAATGTAACCATCACGTGGAGCGCTTCCAGGCGTGCGCCAACCGGAACCACAACCATCGAGCTGATCGGGACCTCTGGATCACTCACTAACGAGATACCCGTCACCATAACGGTGGCGCCTTGACCGTATCACCTTGACAACGACCGTTCGGTGATCCTTCAACCAACCATTCGAGCCGGCTCCAGCACGGAGCCGGCTCGGTGTTTCTTGACTCGGATTATGCCAGTGCGCAGGCGCTAAGCCACTCCCGATGCATCCCTTCCCATGTAAAGGTATTGTGAATCGGAAGAAAATTCTTTATCGCTCACATCGAAATTTGGAGTTAGACGGCGTCTGGAATGCCGATTAAGTTAGTTTATGGACAACTTGATTTGGGTTGAAAACTCACCTGTTGATTTGCTGCATGAGATTGGCGGCCGGTTGGCGACGGCCAGCGGGTTTCACGAAGTGCTGGGCCGGGTGGTAGAGTTTGCCGCGGCGCTGGTGAAGTGCGATTCCTGCCTGATCTATGTACTCGAGGGCGAGCACCTGGTCCTTCGCGCTTCGAAGAACGCGCACTCCGACACTGTAAACCGGCTCCGTCTGCGCGTGGGTCAGGGTCTCACGGGCTGGGTGGCCGAACATCACGAACCGGTGGCGATTTCCGAAAAGGCAGCGCAGGATCCGCGATTCCGGCTCTTCCATGAGCTACCCGAGGACAGTTACGAAGCGTTTCTCTCGGTGCCCCTGATGTGCCGAGGGCGGGTCGTCGGAGTCGTCAAGCTGCAGCATCGCCGGCCTCATGTTTATAAACTCAGGGAGATCCGATTGATTTCGGCGATTGGGTTCCTGGTAGGCGCGGAAATTGAATTAGCGCGCCTGGAGGAAGTAAACTCCAGCCTCACCGACCAGTTACAAACCCGAAAAGTGGTGGAACGCGCCAAAGGAATTTTGCAGCGCGACCTCGGATTGAGCGAAGAACAAGCCTATCTCGGCCTGCAGCAGCAGAGCCGCCAGAAGCGCAAGCCGATGAGAGATATTGCCGAGGCGATCATTCTGACCGAAGAAGTGAGAGAAAACACGCGCGGTCCTGCCGTGTCCTGAATCAGCAACGACCCGGAATCAGCCACGATCCTCTTGGACCGCGAACCCGTCTGCGCGAAATACATCCGGTCGGCCTCCGCGTGAACTCCAACCAATGCGTTCTAGATGCCGTTGAAGTCGGTTTCCTGCGGATTCAGGCGCGCGCGTTTGCAAAAAGCTCACCCTGTGAGCGACCATAACTGGTTTGCATACATCCCACAGTTCCTACAAGGAAGCAGCCAAAATATGGCGAAGCTGAAAAATTCCCCTGCGAAAGAAAAGAATAAGGCAACAGTCGAAGTTAAGTCCCAATCCTCAAGCAAAGCCCACAGCGGCGCCCAGCGCGAGGGCGCGATCGAACCGGCCAAGGGTAAGCTGGGCGTGATGATCCCCGGCATGGGCGCAGTCGCCACGACCTTTGTCGCGGGTGTGGAGGCTGTGCGCAAAGGCATCGCGCATCCTATCGGTTCGCTCACCCAGATGGGGACCGTCCGTCTGGGGAAGCGCACCGATGGCCGGTCGCCCAAAATCAAGGAATTCGTTCCGCTCGCCGGGCTCAATGATCTGGTGTTCACGGGCTGGGACATTTTCGAAGACAACATGTACGCCGCCGCCCGCAATGCAGGCGTGCTGGAGCGCGACCTGCTCGACAAAGTGAAAGGCCGCCTCAGCGCCATCACTCCGATGAAGGCGGTGTTCGATCACAACTATGTGAAGAAGATCGACGGTCCGAACGTGAAAAAGGGGAAGAACAAGCTGGACCTCGCCGAGCAGCTACGGCAAGATATCCGCGACTTCAAGAAGTCGAGCGGCGCGAGCCGCCTGATCACCATCTGGTGCGCATCGACGGAGACTTTCATCGAGCCGAGCGCCGCCCACCAGAGCGTGAAGGCGCTCGAAAAAGGAATGAAAGAGAACGACGAAAATATCGCGCCTTCGATGGTCTATGCCTACGCGTCGCTAATGGAGGGCGTCCCCTTCGCGAACGGTGCGCCGAATTTGACGGTCGACATACCCGCGATGCTCGAACTCTCGCGCGAGCGTGGAGTCCCCATCTGCGGCAAGGATTTCAAGACTGGCCAGACTTTGCTGAAGACCGTGCTGGCCCCCGCTTTCAAGGCGCGGCTGCTCGGGCTGAGCGGATGGTATTCGACCAACATCCTAGGCAACCGTGACGGCGAAGTGCTCGACGATCCCGGGTCGTTTAAAACCAAGGAGGAATCGAAGCTCGGAGCGCTGGAACATATTCTGCAGCCGGCTCTGTATCCGGAACTCTACGGCAATATTTACCACAAAGTTCGCATCAACTATTACCCGCCGCGCGGCGATAACAAAGAAGGTTGGGACAACATAGACATCTTCGGATGGCTAGGCTATCCGATGCAGATCAAAGTAGACTTCCTCTGCCGCGATTCGATTCTGGCGGCGCCGATCGTGCTCGACTTGGTGCTCTTCCTTGACCTCGCGCAGCGCACGCCGGAGCTGCGCCGGCTTGGGATTCAGGAGTGGCTGAGCTTCTACTTCAAGTCTCCGATGACGGCGCCGGGACTGTATCCGGAGCATGATCTGTTCATCCAGCTAATGAAGCTGAAAAACACGCTGCGGCATCTGAAGGGCGAAGAGCTGATTACGCATCTGGGGCTGGAGTACTACGACTAGGGGGATGGCTCTTGTGGGGACGGGCGACTCGCCCGCGTTTCTTCGCATCGGCAAGAAGTCCGGGGCGGCCAATGGTCTGATAGTCGAGCGCATCGGACGCCCCCGCATTCAACCGATCGGCTGCTTGATTGATTCGCTTCAAGTCAAGCGTATCCGAAAGCTCCCTCTTCATGGATAGATCATAGCAATAGCTGTCCCGAGATACTATTATTGCATCCGCATGCGTCTCAGCGGACGGGTGAGGACGCCCGTCTCTCCACGAGCTACGCGTCGAGCTGGTACGCCTTCTTCAACCAGCGCTTCACCTCGTCATCAATATCAGCCTTCGACCTGACCTCGATCCTCCGCGTGATGCGGTCTTTCTTTTCATACCCGCCGGTATCGATCAGGCGCTTGGGCGTTTTCATATCGCCAAGCGCAAATCCCAGATCGATGCGCGTATTCGTCGACGGTTTGATCTGCGCGAACACGTGGTTTCGATAGAAGGGCACCATCGTTTTACAAGGGCAAGCCTTCACGTCTTTGCCCAGCGAAAACCCGAGTTTCAGCAACTGCTCATACAGCGGACGCAGCGCAGCGCGCGGGCCCGAGTACTGCGCCTCCACCCATTCGGCGGCGGTTTTCAAGTAAGAATCGGGCGAGTCTTCTTCCGTGCCTTTGCCGTCGAGGCGTTCCGCAATCCACGCCGCGGCATTTGTGCCTAGCTTGTGTTCTTTCTTCAGCCATTCGCGCCGCTCTTTCTCCGTCGGAGGACCGGACTTCTTCGTCAGCGCGATCCATTCTTCAAGCGACCGCCCCGTCTTCTCCGGCAGATCCTGAATCCACTTCTGCACCTGGGCAACGCCCGGATGCACGGAGTAAGGGCCGAGTGTTTTGGCGGTGGAAGACATTTGGACCTCCTTTGCGGCACTCTATATTTCGCCCGACATCATACACAGCTCCAATGCCAGGTCGCGATAGAATATTTCGATGACTGGCAAGAAGCACGAAACCGGGCACGACACCCGTTTCATGAAGCTGCAGAAGAACCACTGCTTCGTCTGCGGCAAGGATAACCCTGACGGCATGGGGCTGCGCTTCACCTACGACGAGGAGCGCGACTGCTTCGTCTGTAGATTCCGGCTCGGCAAGCGCTACACCGGGCCGCCCGGACACAGCCACGGCGGCATCATCGCGACCATCCTCGATGAAGCCATGGGCAAGGTGAACAAACTGCGTCATGTGGTGGCGGTGACCTCCGAGATGACCGTGAACTACCTGAAGCCTGTGCCGCTCAAACACCCACTGCGCGTGGAATCGCGCGAGGTGAAGGTGACGGGCCGGAAGCACATTAACATGGCCGAGATCCTGAACGAAAAAGGCGAAGTGCTGGCGCGGAGTCAAGGCTTATTCATCGCCATCGATCCGCACAAGATGTTCGCAAGATTTGTGGAGCGCTAATGCTCGTGTGGTGACGGGGCTTCGCCCCGTCCCGGCGGGGCCGAGCCCCGCCACCACACAATCTCCATACGGACAAACCAGGTACCGCGAATCGCAAACGGGCTGTAAAATTGAAGCGAAGACATTGAACGAAGACCAGGAAGAGAGTCAACCCATGTCGCAAAATAACGGACACAACACTACCAGCCTGCGCCTGAAGACCGGCCTCGCTGAAATGCTAAAAGGCGGCGTCATCATGGACGTCACCACCGCTAAGCAAGCCGAGATCGCCGAACGAGCCGGAGCCGTAGCTGTCATGGCGCTGGAGCGTGTCCCGGCGCAAATCCGCGCCGAAGGCGGAGTAGCGCGCATGGCCTCGCCCAAGATCATTCGCGAAATCATGGCGGCCGTGTCGATCCCGGTCATGGCCAAGTGCCGCATAGGCCATTTTGCCGAAGCGCAAATCTTGCAGGAGCTAGGCGTAGATTACATAGACGAGTCCGAAGTCCTAACGCCCGCCGACGAAGCCCACCACGTCGATAAGCACGCCTTCACCGTCCCGTTCGTCTGCGGAGCGCGCAACCTGGGAGAAGCCCTCCGCCGTATCGCCGAAGGCGCAGCCATGATCCGCACCAAGGGCGAAGCCGGCACCGGAGACGTAGTCCACGCCGTCCGCCACATTCGCCAGATCGTGCAGGAGATGAAAATTCTAACCGTCCTGGGCGAAGAAGAACTCTACGCCAAAGCCAAAGAGCACGGAGCTCCCTACGAGCTGATAAGAATGGTAGCGAAAGAAGGCAAGCTCCCCGTCCCCAATTTCAGCGCCGGAGGAATCGCCACTCCAGCCGACGCCTCCCTGGTAATGCAGCTAGGAGCCGAAGCCGTCTTCGTAGGCAGCGGCATCTTCATGAAGAACTCGACCGAATTCGCCGACCCCGTAGAAGCCGAGAAGCGCGCGAAAGCGATTGTGCAGGCGGCTACGCACTTCAAAGACCCTAAAGTGTTACTTGAAGTCAGCGAGGATCTCGCGGGAGCTATGAAGGGGCTGGCAGTGTCTACACTGGATGAAAGCCAGATGCTGCAGACGAGAGGTTGGTAGTAGTAGAGATGGTGTCCGAATCGATCGACGCAGGGGTGCAAATGCCACACAAAAGTGCAGGCCACAAACTCTAGTCGCGGACAGCGCAGCGGTAGCGGGATAAGATTCCTGCCCAGCCCAAAGGACGTATAATCGCCCGTTATTAGACGTAGGGTTAACGCGAGTGAGCGATGAAAAATGGCGAGAAAGGCTCCGAGATAACAACTTCAGGACCGTACCGCGTTTCGCTACGACTGCTTGGCGCGCTTGCGATCGCGTACCTGCTCGGGCTCGTAACCCACTTAATCGCGCGAAACTTCTATTCCGGGCAGCCGCTCACTTTCTCGACGCCAGAACTCATAAATTTCACGCTGTCTGTTCTCTTATCGGGTGCTTCCATATTCCTTGCTATTGCCGCAATATCTCTAGGGCGTTTTTCTGAGCAAGCAATCACTCAACGGTCCGATGAGAGCATTAGACTTCAGAATGAGGTGTTCCAAAAGACAACGGATGCCCTGCAACGGATAGAGTCATCAACCGGAGTAACAGAAAAGCGCATTGAGGACATTATATCCGGTCGTGTAGGCGATATTTCGCAAAAGGTCGCACGTCTTGCCACAGAAAAACAGGGTGAGCCGAACCTCGAAGAGCAAATTAGGAAGTCCATATATCAGGCCCTGCGAGAAGAGGGAGTGTCACCGCGGCTTGCGGCGGATCGCTTCATAGGTGAAACTGCCCGTGCTTCAAATGATGAGCGCGACCGAAAGAGAGTTGAGTATCGCCGCCTCAGCACGCAATTTATGCAGGCACTGTCGATGCGCGACGATTTGAAAGCGATCCGCATGGCCACCGGAAACATCGACGCAGCTGGGGACGAAAAGTATGACGGCATCTTTCTCACAAAGGACGGAATTAAGATCGGCATTATCGACTGGTCGCCAGTCCACGACAAAGAAATGATTCGCAAAGGAATAACGCTCGCTCTAAACGACCTGGCGAACGGGGTTGTTGGGCGGATTTTCGTTGTCTTCTACGGGCCCAGAGAACTGATTGAGCCCACATTCGCGCAAGTGACTGGGGTTGCGAGGCCTGAACTAAGAGAGAATATCTCCCTCGTAATCTGTCCACCCGACGAAATCAAGTCTGTGGCCGCCAACCTAGCTATAGCGAAGCGAGCGCCCCAGGCGGCCGCCCCGGAGGCGAGCGGCGACCCGGGAGCGGAACATCACGGATGACGATCTTTCATACGGCGGGTGGCCCACCCTAACTCCCATCCCGACTCCCGAGGGTGGCCCGTCCAAGCTCCGCTTGGGCGGGGCCTTTCTGCGGCGAGCGTATCTTCACAGTGGGGAAAAACCCAGCCCACTCCCGCTTGCGCGCCGTCCACTGCGATTCGATCTCTACCACGCCCGCCTCGCCCACTGCATAGTGACGAAAGCTGCTCCACCGCCACTCCTCAGGACGCGCCACCAATCCGCGCTTCACTGGATTCCGATGAATGTAGCGCAGCTTCTCCACAAATTTCTTTTCGCTCCAGACATTGAAATCGTAGTAACGAGCCTGCCAGAACGACTCCGCAGCCCGCAGCGCCAGTCTCCGCGCGACGCCCTGCTTCAGAGATTGCATGGCTTGAGCCAGCGTGCCCTTCTCCGGCTCGTTCACCAGGATGTGAACGTGTTCGGGCATGACGACGTATCCGTAAACGCAAAGGCTGTAATTCTCGCGAACCCGCTCCAGCGCGGACACAAACATGCCGCAAGCGCCCGCATTAGTGAACCGCGGCCGCCGGTGATAACAGCTGAAAGTGAGGAAGTGGATCTGACAGGTCTCCTGGAATCGCTTCAATCCCCACGGCATAACGCATCCTACTCACGCAACAACGCTCGTCTGTGATGGATGAACAAAAGCCCCGCCCAAGCAGAGCTTGGACGGGCCACCCTAGGAGATGGAGTGGGTAATCCGTCCGAGGCGAAGAATATAAAAACCAAAAGCCCCGCTAGTCAGGCGGGGCTCGACACAATTGCCAGTCGGTACGCTACCTTTCAAGCAGAGTCATAATACCAGACCAACTCTAAGTCGCCGTCCCTACCTGACTGGGTCCGGCGTTCCATCCGACCATCTGCCCGCAGGAACCATGAATACGTCGATTGGTTCCGGAGCGCCATCGAACTGTGGATTCAGCATGACGGGAGAGTTGGGCAGATCTGCACCCCAAACGGCACCGTCCATGAGAGGCGTGTAAAACATCAGGTGAGCTATCCAGTTGTGGCGGGCGCTGTCGGTAAGGTACTGGTCCTTGGACAGCATGTAGGACATGGCTCCAGGCTCCAGGGGCGGCAGCTCTTGCTTTATGAATTTCTTGATGCCTTCGATGATCTGAGCATTGGATTGGCCGGCCAATATCATCTCCGTTCTTTTATACGTCAGCGGCAGGATGGAGCGGGAAGCCGGCGGATTGTAGCAGACCGGGCCTCGAACCTTAGGGTTCCAAAAATTAGCGGCATCCTCGCCATTGAATGGGCCCATCCACCCACGCTCTACGAGGCATACGAAACCATTCTTGCCTTTGACTGCGGTTTCATAGCCATGCCTTCCAAGGACGAGGACGTCGGCATCGCGGGAGATGGCCTCCGGGGCCGCGCTTCGCGCCAGAGCAATCTCAGCGTTTCGATCCGCCATTAGATATTGATCAAGCGGAGCCATGCTCGCATACGGTGCCTTTGGGTCCTGTGCCTGCGCTGTCCAGCACTCGCCGAGCACGATAACCAGCGCAAAAGCTCTCAATGCGACCATTTTGACTATCTTTTGGTTCATTGATTCCTCCTTGTAATTAAGACGCTCGTTCGCTGGCTACGGATGTTAAAGCACCCGTTCGCTGCATTTCAATTGACATGAGCCGCCACGTGATCGATCCTTAAATCAAACACAAACTAACATTCGGAAAGTAAGGACGTGGGCCTAAGTCTCATGCATCCAAGACTTTGCCTCTAAAGTACTTGGAATGAAGACTTTACGGAGGTGTAGTCAGCTAAAGTATTTATTATCAATACTTTAGTAAAATGGGAGGGTACCCTCCTCAACCAAGGGAACTCAACGAGTGTCTCCCTTCGTCCCCGAACTGTCGCTGGCCATGAAAATCGGAGTTCTAGCCCTGCAAGGCGATTTCGATGCGCATCGCCGCCGTCTGGAAGAACTCGGCGCGGAAGTTGTCC
>JBEKXC010000054.1:0-23817 GCA_049512435.1 Terriglobales bacterium
GTTGGTTGCGGGGGGTGGATTTGAACCACCGACCTTTGGGTTATGAGCCCAACGAGCTACCAGACTGCTCCACCCCGCAAGAAAAGAATAACACAGTGTGGTGAAGCAGGAGGTCAAAGCACTGGCTCTCCGAGCGGCGATATCGACACGCCTCTGCGAAACCTACAATCACTGCGTACAATGGTTATGAAACCCTGATCGGATCGGATGAGCCTTCAGACACTAAACGACATTTTATTCGCGATCTATCAAAACCAACGCGATCGCGTGATGATGCAAAGGCAGGTCTTGGGCTGGGTATCGATCTCTTCCGCGGAGGTTTACCGCAGCGTCGTGGCTGTGGCTCACGCACTTGAATCCTGGGGCGTTGGCAAAGGCGATCGCGTCGCTATCCTCAGCGAAAATCGCCCCGAGTGGACCATCACTGATTTCGCGGCGCTTGCCCTGGGCGCGGTCACCGTTCCGGTTTATGCCACACAGACGGCGGAGCAGACTTCGTACATCCTCAACGATTCCGGGGCACGCATCATCGCGGTGTCGACCAAGCACCAGTTGGAAAAGGTCCTGACCATTCAGCGGCACACGCCGGTGGAGCGGATCCTCGTCATGGACGCGGTCGAGACGGCGCATGCCGTCCAGATGCAGGGATTGATGCTGCAAGGGCCAGCGAACTCCGATCCCGAATTCGATGCCCGCTCGCGCTCGGTTGTCCCCGATGACCTGGCGACAATTATCTACACCTCAGGCACGACAGGAACTCCAAAGGGAGCAATGCTGACCCATGGGAACATGGCGTCGAACATTGCGTATTCGATGGCTGCCTTCGGCTTTGGGACAAAAGAAGAGGTGAGCATTTCGTTTCTGCCACTTTCCCACGTGACCGCGCGGCACGTGGACTTCGCGCTGCTCTACCGTGGAGTGGTACTGGCATATTGTCCTGACATTGCGCATCTAGCGCGGGCTTTGGAGGAAGTGCAGCCCAACATCTTTATTGCTGTGCCACGTGTGTACGAGAAGATACGGGAACGCGTGATCCTCAAGGCTACAGGCTTTCCGAAGAGCGCGATTTACCGCTGGGCGCTTTCGGTAGGTCGCGCCCACCGCGCCGAGACTCTGGCGGGAACCCAACCTAAGGCACTCTCTTGGAAAATGAAAATAGCGGACCGGCTGGTCTTTTCCAAAGTGCGCGCTGGGATGGGTGGAAAAGCGGAGGAGTTCATTTCCGGAGGTGCGCCCCTGGGACGCGAATTGGCGGAGTGGTATGCCGATATCGGCATTCCCATCCACGAGGGCTACGGGTTGACGGAAACTTCCCCTGTGATCGCGGTGAACACTCCCGCAGCGCACAAACTGGGAACCGTCGGTAAGCCGCTCGGGAACGTCGAAGTGCGGATTGCCGACGACGGCGAGGTACTGGTGCGCGGACCCTCGGTATTCAAGGGCTATTGGAACAGTCCAAACGAAACCCGCAACGCATTTGTGGATGGCTGGTTCAAGACGGGCGACATCGGGGATCTCGACAATGAGGGATACCTTTCGATCACGGATCGCAAGAAGGATCTGATCAAGACCTCCGGCGGGAAGTTCATCGCGCCCCAACCGATCGAGAATTCGCTGAAGCTAAACCCGCTCATTGGAACGGCGGTAGTGATTGGAGACCGCCGGAAGTTTCCCGCCGTGCTGATCGCGCCGCACTTCCCCGTTCTCGAAGATTGGGCGCGGGCGAACCAGGTTGAATTTGCTTCGCGGGAAATACTTGTCGCCAACGCCAAGGTACAGGCCCTGTATGTAGGCATCGTCGAGGAAACGAACCAGAACTTGGCGCGCTTTGAAAAATTGAAACGTGTGCTGGTGATAGCTGAAGAATTCTCGGCGGCGGATGGCACGATGACACATACTTTCAAGGTGCGGAGGCGGGGAATTGAAGATCGCTACCGGGCGCTGATCGATGAAATGTACGCGCAGGCGGAGAGGGAGGCGGTTCCGGGATAACATCCGGTGGAGGGACGGATGCCTCGCCGTCTTCTCCGTCAGCATGGTTCCCAGTTGGCTGTCGCCGTACAATAAGGACATGACGGACTCATTCATTATCGCTGGCCGGCAATTCCGTTCCCGCTTGATCGTTGGAACCGGCAAATACAAATCTTTTCAGGAAACCGCCCGTGCGCTCGAAGCCAGCGGCGCCGACATGGTGACGGTGGCCGTGCGCCGGGTGAATCTCGACCGCAGCAAGGAATCGCTGCTCGACTACATCGATCCAAATAAATATTTCCTTTTGCCGAACACCGCCGGCTGCTATACCGCCGACGACACCATCCGCACGGCCCGCCTAGCGCGCGAGGTTGGACTTTCGGACTGGATCAAACTGGAAGTGATTGGCGACCAGGCAACGCTGTATCCGGACGTTCAAGCGACGCTCGAAGCGACAGCAGTGCTGGCGAAAGAAGGATTCACCGTGCTCGCCTATACATCCGACGACATCGTGTTCGCCAAACGGCTGGTGGACGCCGGAGCCGCGGCGGTGATGCCTTTGGGCGCGCCCATCGGCAGCGGGCTCGGTATTCAGAACACCGCTAACCTGAAAATCCTGCGCGAGATGATCACGGGAGTCCCGCTGATTGTGGACGCGGGCGTGGGCACAGCTTCCGATGCGGCCATCGCCATGGAACTAGGCTATGACGCCGTGCTGATGAACACCGGCATTGCCGGAGCCCAGGAACCTGTGCTGATGGCCGAAGCCATGAAGCACGCCGTGCTCGCCGGACGGCAGGCATTCATGGCAGGACGAATGCCGCGAAAGCTTTATGCGACTGCCAGTTCACCGCTCGAAGGCGTCGTGCGCTAAAGCTTGGGCTCAGCGGTGGTGGTGAAAGTGAGAACCCGCTTTCCGAATCCCACCACAAATTCTGTCATCCTGACCCTGAGCGCAGCCGAAGGGGAAGGACCTATGCATTGTGGCGCGTCCAAATTCATAGATCCTTCGCTTCGCTCAGGATGACAGAGTTGAAGCGACCTACGAGACACAACCCTACAGCATCTTCACGCTGTCAACGTGGATCTTGTCGCCGTCGATGTGCCCGGTCACGGCAACGTGATGTCCGAGGTGATCTTTAAGGGCATCGGGATTGTCCACCGTCAGGACCTTCTGATCTTTGTCGGTAACGACAACCGCGCTGGCGCCAGCTGCGATGCACTTCTTCGTGCATGCTTCCGCGCCCGCGTTGGCTCCCTTAGCCCCACACTTGGAGTCGCTAACCCAGCCGTTCACGGTTTGGGCATCGCTGGCAAATGACACCGAGGCCACCAATACAATCAAAGCGCCGGCAAATAACAACGAGAGAAATTTCCGCATGTCATCCTCCTCAGATTGGTTCCCACACGTGATGCGATCTCTGAACTTTATCACAGGAGGAGCACAGTCTGGGCCGAGAAGAATTTGGAACTGCTGTTGCGTTCGGCGAGCAACTAGACGAGCAATTATTTGCCGTTCTTGGCGCGGCCGGTGGGTGGCTTCGGCGGAGGATCGGGTGCGACAAGTACAAATTCTCCAGGTCGAGCGTAGCGAAGCTGCTCGCGAGCTTCCTTCTCGATGGCGGCGGGATCGAACTTAAGCGATCGGATCTGGTCGACCTGTTGATTGTTTTCCTTGTGCAGGCGCTCGACCTCACGCTGCAGCGCCTGCATCTCTGAGCGCTTCTGCCGATAAATAACCATGCCGTTGGCACCGTACATGGCATGCAGCAACAATCCGACAATAAGAATGATGGCCGCCGCCGTTCCCAGACGACGCCACTCCAGCGCAAACCACGACCACACCGGGCGCGTGCGCTCGATCCACCGCGTCGCCGCGGCTTCTGCCCGGGGAGCCCGATCCTTGGCCTGATCCTTAGCCTGAACTAAAGCTTGACCAATCACCATACGCAGGCCTTCCCCCGGACGTAGAACGATGCGCGCTCCGGACGGTGCTCCTAGTCGAAGATCCATGATTTCGCTGTCGCGCTCAACTTAGCGACGCCTTCCCTGCTGCGCGCTTCGCTATACACGCGCACCACCGGCTCCGTACCCGAGAGCCGGTAGCAAACCCACGATCCATCGGCGAAGACGAGTTTGAGCCCATCCGTCCTCACCGCCTGGGCAACTTTTGTGCCATCAAACTCGCTCGGATCGCGACGTAACTTCTCAGTAAACTTCGCTTTTACTTCCGGCGTCAAGCGGAAGTTCTCTCGCAGAGGGTAGAAGGAACCAACTTTGGCAAATACGTCGCCAAGTTGTTTGCCGAGCGAAGCGCCCCGGCGAGCGACCATCTCGCAGCAGAGCAGGCCGGCAAGCACTCCGTCTTTCTCTGGGACGTGTTTGCGAATCGAGAGCCCGGCGCTTTCTTCACCGCCGATGAGGATCTTGTCCTGCTTGATGAGTTCCCCGATATATTTGAACCCCACCGGAGTTTCATAGAGCTCAATTTTGTACTCCTCAGCCAGTGCGTTGATGAGATTGGTGGTGGCGACCGATTTGCCGACTCCGTTTTTCCAGCCGCGCGTTTCGACCAGGTAATCAAAGAGCAAAGCAATGATGTAGTTCGGTTGGACGAACGTGCCGTCGGCGTCGACAATCCCAAAGCGATCGGCATCGCCATCGGTTGCGATGCCGATAGCCGCCCCTATTTCGCGCATCTTGTGCCGCAGGTCTTCGAGTAGGTGATCGTCGGGTTCGGGGGCGTGGCCTCCAAACAGAACATCGCGCGTGTCGTGGACGGTTGCTACGGTCACACCCGCCTCGCGCAGGACCACGTCAGAATAGCCTCGCGCAGCTCCCCACATGGGATCGAAGGCAACCTTGACACCAGAATTCCTGATGACGTCGAGATCGACAATCTCACGCAAACGCGAGAGATACATGCGGCGCGGGTCAATAGACTGGGATGGGGCCTGGGATGGAGACTGCGCTTCCGCTCTTTCCGCCCTTGCCGCTTGCGGATCCGCATCGAAGGCTGCAATCTCGCGTTCGATGGCTTGCGTAACTTCCGGCAGCGCGGGCGCGCCATCGGGCGTCGAGAACTTGATGCCGTTGTATTCCGGCGGATTGTGCGAAGCCGTGAAATTAATGGCGCCGTCGGCTTTGGACTGGATCACGGCATAGGAAATAGCCGGCGTAGGCGCCGGCTCCGCGATGGCCAGCGGGGTAATGCCGTAGCGGCATAAGATGTCAGCGGCCGCGGCGCAGAAACTCTCACCCAGGAAGCGGGGATCGCGCCCCAAGATTAACTTTGCTCCGCTCGATTTCTGCGCCGACACGTAGCGCGCGATGCCGTGCACGGCCCGGTGAACATTGGCAAACGTAAATTCTTCGGCCATCACCGCCCGCCATCCAGAAGTGCCAAACTTGATTTGCGTTGCCATCGCTTGCCTCGTATGCTTCGAATGAAACCATGCTTCGAAGAAACGCAGATGCTTAATCTTATATGACCGACAAACGGCTGGTTCTCACAACTTGCGGTTCGCTCGAAGAGGCTCGAAGCATCGCCCACGCGCTGGTGGAACGACAACTGGCGGCCTGCGTCAACATCGCTCCCCAGATTGAATCGGTCTATCGCTGGCAAGGCGAGGTTGAGACCGCAACGGAGTGCCTACTCCTGATCAAAACGACGATTGACGCTTTCGATCGCGTTCGCGAGGCTTTGAGTGAGCTGCATTCCTACGAACTGCCGGAGTGCATCGAGATCGCCATCGAAGAAGGAAGCGCGCCGTACCTGGAGTGGATTGGAGAGTCGGTGCACTAAGACAACTAAATCGCGGCCAGTGCCTGCTCAAGATCGGCGAGAATATCGTCCACATCCTCGATACCAACCGAGATGCGGACCATGCCGTCGGTGATGCCGATTTTGCGCCGAACTTCTTCGCCGACGCCAGCGTGCGTCATGGTAGCGGGATGCGAAATCAAGGTTTCGACACCGCCGAGAGACTCGGCCAATGAACAGACGCGCACCTTGCGCAGCATTTTGTTGGCGTTCTCGAGCGATCCCGTTTCGAAAGCGATCATCGATCCAAAACCGGACATCTGCCGCTTGGCCAGTTCGTGCTGCGGATGGCCGGGCAGTCCCGGATAAAAAACCTTCTGCACCTTTTTGTGTTTGGAGAGGTAGTCGGCGACTTTGCGGCCGTTGCGGTCGTGCTGTTCCATGCGAACGGCCAGAGTCTTGACTCCGCGCAGGATCAGCCAGCACTCGAAGGGCGACAAGATGGCGCCAGCGCATTTCTGAAGAAAAGCGAGCTTTTCCGCCTGCTCCGGTTTGGTGCAGACCACGACTCCTCCCAGCCCGTCGCTGTGTCCGTTGAGAAATTTCGTCGTGGAGTGAATCACCATGTCGGCGCCGAACTCGATTGGGCGCTGAAAATATGGCGACATGAAAGTGTTGTCGACCACAACCTCGACGCCGCGCCGGTGGCTGATTTCGCTGATTGCGCGCAGGTCGCACAGCTCCATCAGGGGATTGGTGGGAGTCTCCAGGAACACCAGCCGCGTGTTCTTCTGGAACGCGCGCTCAACGTTGTTGGCGTCCGATGTGTCGACGTAGGTAAACGTCAGACCAAAATTCACCAGCACCTGATTGAACAGCCGCGGTGTCCCACCGTAGAGATTGTGGCCGGCCAAAACGTGGTCGCCCGCTTGGAGCATCGTAGCGACGGCATTGATCGCCGCCATTCCGCTCGCAAACACCTTCGCAGCGACACCGTTTTCGAGCGCTGCCAGGTTCGTCTCCAGCCGGTCACGAGTCGGATTCGATACGCGGGCATATTCGTAACCCTTGTGCTTGCCGATTTCTTCCTGAACGTACGTGGAGGTTGGATAAATGGGAACAGAGACGGCGCCGGTGAGGGGATCGGGCTCTTGACCAACGTGGATGGCCCGCGTTGCGAAGCCCGATGGTTTAAGGGTCAAAGGATTTCTCCTGGGGGCAGCACCTTGTCTGTTGGCGACGTCTGTTGGCGACCGCCAATGAAACTGGAGTAGAGACGCGGCTTGCCGCGTCTCCCGCCGCCGAGTGAAACGGGGCAAACCCCGTCTCTACATTGGATCGCAGAAGCCGCAAGCCAAAAGCTAACAGCCAAGAGCTGCTCTATATTCCGCCTTCAAAAATTTTCTTCGACAAATAACGCTCGGCAGAGTCGGGTATCAGCGTGACCACGCGCTTCCCTGCCCCCAGCCGCTTGGCGATTTCAACCGCAGCGTAGACGTTGGCGCCGGCGCTTGAACCTCCGAGTACGCCTTCGCGGGCGGCCAGCTCTTTCACCATTCCGAAGGCCTGGTCATCGGTCACCATCATTACTTCGTCACAAACAGAGCGGTCAAAATTTCCAGGAATAAAATTGTTGCCGATGCCTTCGACCTTGTGCGGACCGGGCTTCCCTCCACCGAGAATGGAGCCTTGTGTCTCCACCACCACGGTATGCACCTTCGCCAGCCGTTCTTTCAAGAAACGCGCAATTCCGGTAAAGGTTCCGGCCGTGCCGCTGCCAACCGTGATGGCATCAATCTGTCCTTCCATCTGCTCAAAAATTTCCCGAGCTGTAGTTTCGTAGTGGTAATCGGGGTTGGCGGGGTTGTCAAACTGCGCGGCCAGGAAGGCTGACGGGTCGGTCGCCTGCAGATCTCTGGCGCGCTGGATGGCGCCTTGCATGCCCTCGGCCTCCGGAGTGCGGGTCACTTCGGCGCCGAGGGCCCGCATGATGATCACTTTTTCCTCCGAGAATTTTTCCGGCACGAAAAGCCGAACCTTGTAGCCCCGACTCACACCGATCAAAGCCAGGCCGATGCCGGTGTTGCCGGCGGTGGCTTCGATGACCGTCCCGCCCCGCCTCAGCTTGCCTTCGCTCTCGGCGCGCGCGATTAATCCAATCGCAGCGCGGTCTTTCACGCTGCCTCCTGGGTTCAGGTATTCGAGTTTGGCGAAAATGTCGGCTGATCCCGAAGGAGCCAGCCTCTTCATTTGCAGCATCGGCGTTTCGCCGACAAGCTTGGAAATTTCGTCGCTGACGCGCAGGCGCGAGTTTGAGGTGATGGACGGCACACTTCAGAGTATTGAACAAGGACGGGAAGCGTCAATGCTGGGATCTCGCAATTTTGCAATTTGGTAACCCGATAATTTGAATCGTGTGGAGACGGGGCTTTGCTCCGCTTCTACAGAAGAGAACTACTGCGCCCCTGAAGTCGGCTCCGTTCCGGCGTAATAGCCGCTCTTCGTGCGGACGCTGAGTTTGCCGTAGCTCCGCGAATGGGCTTCTACTTTCACTTGCCGATAGCCGCCCTGGTTCTTCGGCGTCGTCGGTTTGTATCCGATGGTGTACTGGGTGCGAATATCATGGGCCACGGTGCGGCTGATGGCGTCAACTTCGTCGAGCGTTTGAGGAAAGAAAGCAATGCCGCCAGTTCTCTCAGCCATGATTTGCAGGGCGCGTTTCGCTTTTTTCGGATGCTCTTCCTTCTCCAGGATGCCAATGGCGTAAACCGTGGGTCCATTCTCGCCCTGCAGATGCCGCACGGCCTGCTCGAGCGTTTCGCCGCTCTCGTTGTCCTCTCCATCTGTCACCACAAAAATAATCTTCTTTTCGAGCTTCGCATCGTCTTTTAAGTGCTTAGCGGTGGCTGTCACCGCATCATAAAGCGCCGTCCCGCCGCGCGCCTCGATCTTTTCCAGTCCTTCTTTCAGCTTCTTGATGTTGGAAGTGAAATCCTGGTCAAGCCAAAACTCGTCATTGAAATTGACGACACACACTTCATCATCCGGATTCGACGCGCGCACCAGATTCAGCGCGGCCGCGTTCACCTTTTGCCGCTTCTCCCGCATGGAACCGGAGTTATCAACCACAATGCACATGGCGACCGGGATATCTTCCTGGCGAAATGCGGTGATGGTTTGGGGATGCCCATCCTCGTAGACACTGAAATCGCCCTTACCGAGGCTGGTGATGATGCGTTGTTTGTCGTCGATGACCGTGGCATGCAGCACGACTTCTTCGACCTGCTTGCGGAAAACGAAAGCGCCGCTGTCGGGGGTCTCCTCCGGATTCTGCCCCGAATTTGTAGAGACGCCTGGCGCGGTGTTCGGAGTGACGCCCGGAGCGGCGTTCGGAGTGCTGCTCTGTCCCGCAGAAGATGGTGGCGTCGCGCTACTGGGCGGAGCCGGGGCTTGCGCTTGCGAGTAAGCCAGGAACACTAAAACCAGAAAGAAGAAAGTCAGTAAAGGAATTTTATTCCGTCGGTGCATAGTAACCCGTCTTGGCGTAGACCCGGAGCGGCGGCAATCCTTTTGGCGGCAGGAGTTTCACTTTTATCTTACGCCATTTGCCATCGCGCACTGGATTCTTAGGACGGTATCCGATGACATATTGGTTGCGCAACTCGATGCCAATTTTTGTGGAAACGTCCGCCAGGTCGTTCGGGTTGTCAATGGTAAAAGCCCGCCCACCGGTCAGTTCGGTAACATCGCTGAGCAGGGCTGGCCCAAGCCGCTCCTCTTCCGTGGGGAAATAATGATCGTAGATACCGATGGCGTAGATCAGAATGTCGGCCTCTTTGACCATGGAGCGGATCTCGCCTTCGGTATAGCGGCTATGGTTGTCACCTCCGTCGGAGATAATCAGCAAAGCCTTCTTCGGGTACTTGGCCTGGCGCATCTTGGTGACGCCGAGGTAAATGGCGTCCAGCAGCGCCGTACGGCCCCGCGGAACTGTGTAGAGAAGCCTGCCTTCAATGTCATCCACCGAAGCGGTGAAGTCCGAAATCTCCTCCGGTTTATCGGAGAAGGCGATCATGAAGAACTCGTCCTGCGGATTCGCCGTCTTGAAAAACTCGCCAACCGCCTCGCGGGCGCGCTCGATCTTGCTCGTCATGCTGCCGCTCATGTCAAAAATCACGCCGATCGAAACCGGGGCATCCTCGCTGGAGAATGTCTTGATCTCCTGCTGGTCTCTGCCTTCGAAAAGGCAGAAGTTCTGGCGGTCAAGGCCGGTTACCAGCCGGTTCAAGGGATCGGTGATGGTGACCGGCACCAGCACCATATCTACGTCGACTTTGAGGGGCTTGGTATGAGTCTTGAGCGCCGGATCCATGTCCGGCTCCTTGGGAGCCGGTGGCTTGACGCGGGGTTGAATGTGGACGTCTTCAGTAGAATTCTGGGCGAAAACTGCGCCGCACACGGCAACCACCAGAAGTACTGCGAAGGAGACGCGAGCCGAGAACTGTTTGCCGTACAGCATAGGGCCCCACTAATTCCGCGCCCAGAACGGGAAGGCGACCGGCACCGCAAAAATCCGGCCAGAGCAATCTATATAGATCGGATAGTAGCACAATCCTGAAAAAGTATTGGACTTTTTCGGCCGCGACCCTAAGATTCAAAACTGATTTGGGAAGTTGCTTCTGACTCTGCGCATCTTTTTTCTCTTTTCGCTTCTTCTTTCGCTTCTTCGGACCGGGGCCAAAACCATCCCTGCTACAATTCTGCGTTCCCTCAATGGCAGTTATTTCCCCATTTCGAGCATGGCGCTATGACCCGGAGCGCGTTCCGGTCCAGCAAGCCGTGACCCAGCCCTACGACAAAATCACCCCTGCCATGCAGGAACGCTACTACCAGGCCAGTCCTTATAACCTGGTACGGATTATTCTGGGGAAGCGCTTGCCGGGGGACGGGGACGCCGAAAACGTCTATACTCGGGCGGCGGCGGCGTTCCAGAACTGGCGCCAGACCGGCGTTTTACGTCGCGATCCAGCCCCTTCGATCTACCGCTATTCCCAAACCTTCACAGTTCCCGAATACGCTCCGGAATGCGCTCCGCAAGGCGCCCCGGAAGGCATACACGGGATTCAGGCGCGGGCCGAGCGCCGCGGCTTTATCGCTCTCGGCCGGATCGAGGAGTATTCCGCCGGCGTCGTGTTCCGGCACGAGCAGACGCTGGCCCAGCCGAAGGCCGACCGGCTGGATCTGCTGCGCGCGACTCGAGCCCACTTCGGTCAAATTTTCATGCTCTACAGCGGAGCGGGCAAGGTGCAGGCCCTGCTCGATTCGGCGGCCCCGCCAGTCATATCCCCCGATGTCGAGGTCACCGACGAGTACGACGTCGTGCACCGCGTCTGGAAGATCTCCGATGCTTCCGTCATCGCCTCCGTGCGCGAACAGATGCGCGAGCGGAAGCTGATCATCGCCGACGGACATCACCGATATGAGACTGCCTTGACCTATCGCAACGAGCGACGAGCCACGGCTGAGACCGGATCGGGCCTTCCCGCTCCTTACGACTCGGTGATGATGACTTTCTTCGACATGGATCTGTCCAACAAAGATCTCCCCGGCCTAGTCATTCTGCCCACGCACCGGCTCGTCTTCGGCCTGCCATCCTTTTCAGCGGCACAGTTTCAGGCGGAGGCGCGGAAATTCTTCACTGTGGAAGAAGTCGATGCTGGAATCGATGCGGCGCGCGCCACTGCCATTCTGCAGGAGGCAGGGCACGCGGGAACTGCGCTGCTCGCGGTCACCGCCGAGCAGGCATTTCTGCTGCACACGCCCAAGGCCGTTGGCACTCCTTTGTTCGGAAAACTTTCTCTGCGCCAGCAAGCGCTCGATGTCGTGCAATTGCACAAGTGCCTTCTCGAAGGTGTACTGAAGATTTCGGAGGAAGCAATTCGCAATCAACAAAAAGTTTCCTATTGTCGCGAGGCTGCGGAAGCCCTGTCGCAGGTGCGAAGTAGAAAGGTGCAATTGGCGTTCCTGATCAATCCGGCGCGCATCGACCAGGTTCGCGACATTGCGTTCGCCGGCGAAGTGCTGCCCCAGAAGTCAACCGATTTCTACCCCAAGTTGCTGAGCGGCCTCACGATTTATGCGCTGGAGTAGCAAACTGCAGTTCTCAGTTCCCAGTTCTCGGTTCTCAGCTCGCCGCTTCCCACTGAGAACTGAGAACTGGGAACTGAGAACTAAGATCCTAGCCATCCTGTTGGCCAGCGTGACTCTTCTGTCCGCGGCGCCCTCTTCGCTTCCTTCCGGGGATGAAAAGCAAATCTCCGTCTACTCTTCCGTAGCGATCTACAAGCTCCCGGTTCTGGAGCGTGCGGGCCGCGACTATGTTGGCCTGCTCGATCTGCTGGAGCCTCTTGGCCGCGTAAGCACCGAATCGAATGGACGCTGGTTGAAACTCCGCTATAACGCGATCGATGCCGAGTTCGTCGCGGGCAAGACGCGAGCCAAGATTCATGGCCACGATTTCGATTTTGTTGCTCCCTTCCTGATTGAAAATTCCCGCGGATTGATTCCGCTAGGCTCGCTGAGCGCGTTGCTGCAGCGCTTTCTGGGAACGCCGGTCAATTTTCGCGAAAGCGCGCGCCGCCTGTTCATCGGCGATGTCGGAATACAACCCAGTTTCCGCCTCGACGCAGGCACCCCGCCCCGGCTGCTCCTGAGTTTCAGCGCTCCGGTAAACCCGACGATCTCCACCGAACCGGGCAAACTGCGAATGACCTTTAAGCGCGACCCGGTCGTGTCCCCCGGAAGCCAGTCGATTTCTTTCGACAACAAGATCATCACCCATGCCAGTTACTCCGAGAACAACGGCGACGCCGAATTAGATGTGACCGCCAACGAACCGCTCATGGCAACTTTCAGCAGCGACCGAAGGACGATCGTGATTTCGACGGTCACCGTTCCGGCAGCCGAACCCGCACCCGCGACACCGAATGGCGCTGGAACTGGTCCACCCAAACCGGTGCAGTCACCGGCGGTTGCCGCCAACGTCCATCGCATTCTGGCCGCAGTCGATCCCGCGCACGGTGGCGACGAACGCGGTGCGGCCTTGACCGATACGCTGGCCGAAAAAGACGTCACTCTGGGATTTGCGCGCTTGCTCCGCCACGAACTGGAAATTCGCGGTTTCGCGGTTGCCTTGCTGCGCGACGCCGATACCAGTTTGACTCTGGATCAGCGGGCCGCAGCCGCCAACGTGGCGCGCGCCGGAATCTACATCAGCCTGCACGCGGTTTCCCAGGGCACCGGTGCGCGAGTCTACACCGCGCTGCTTCCGGTGGAAGGACCGAACAACGGAATATTCCATGCCTGGAATGCGGCCCAGGCGCCGGCTTTGCCCGTCAGCCGCATCGTGTCGGCGGCCATCGCGACCGAGATGCAGAAGAAAGAATTTGCGGTGCAGGTGTCTTCCGCTTCCCTGCGGCCGCTGAATAATGTATCCATGCCAGCAGTCGCTGTGGAACTGGCGCCCGGAGAGAATGGTATCGCCGACTTGACCAACGCCAATTATCAACAACGCGCCGCATCCGCGATTGCCGATGCGGTGGTCGCTGTCCGCGACCGCCTCGGAGTGCAACCATGAGCAGACGACCATGAGCAGACAGCCATGAAGGTCCAAGCATGATCCCGCGCCATCTTCTGATCGCCGTCGCGGTGCTGCTGGTGTTGGTGGTGGCCATGGGCCTCTACCTTCGCCACATGCGGCTGCAGGCACGGGAATTGGAGTCTGCGGCAGTCGACGCGTCACCGGTCGCTCCGCCAGCCACGGGTCCGACCGAGACAGTGACTCTCTATGTGGCGGATGACACGGCCGGCCTGCTCCGCCCGCGAGCGACGCAGATCCCTCTTCCCGGAGGACGCCAGCAGCGCGCGGAAGAGCTATTGCGAGCGCTGTTGCGCATCTACCAGCAGCCGGGAGCGACGCATCCGCTGGTTCCCGCCGCCGACATCCGCGCCATCTACCTGGTCGATCCCGGAGCGGCCGTAATCGATCTGAATGCCGCCTTCGCCGACCAGCACCGCTCCGGCATTCAGAGCGAGCAGCTCACGGTGAATTCGCTGGTGCAGACGCTGGCCGTCAACGTTCCGGGAATTCAGCGAGTAAACATCCTGGTCGAAGGCAAGACGCGGGACACACTGGCCGGCCACGCCGACCTGAGCGATTCGTTTGATGTGATCACGATTGAGCAGGCGGGCAGTCAATGATCCGGATCCGGCGGGCGCCCCACTCATTCGCGTTTTGTGCGAATGCGTGGGTCCGTCGTCAATTCTCAATGACCGCTAACGCCTGGTTACATACATCAAGATTCGGGCTTCTAGTGTCCGACCCTGCAGAGCGCCCCTCCTGTTCGAGCTTCTGCTGTCTTCGTCTAGAACCACCGCCTTACTGATCCAAATCGTCGTCGGGAAGATCCGGGTCCACGTCAGCACTGCTGGAGGCGGTTCCATCAACGCCGAGAACCGTTGCAGATCCTTCGAATGTGTATTTGAACTTGCTGCCCGGTCCGGTCGCAGACTTGGCCGCCGTCAGCGTCTGCGGAGATGGAGTGAAGACTCCGGGGTTCTCCAGCACGGCAGGCGTCCAACTGCCGGGTGCGAGAGCGGTCGTATCGGTGATGGTAAAACTGAAACCATCCACGGAAGATGCGAAAATCAAAGTCAGAGTGTCTGCCTTCTTCGCCAGCTTGATAGTCATCTTGGCCGGAGATGTGCTGCTGAAGATCGTGCCTCCCACGTTAGCCGTGATTGCGCCAGCGGGAAGAGTGTAGGTGGCGGAAGTCTTGGTGTGTTTCGTGGGAGACAGCGACTCGCTGGCCATGATCGTGACTGTTCCGCTTTGCCCATTTGCGCCGATGGGATCACTGCCCGACAGGATCGGTCCAAGCGTGCCATCGATGGTGATGGTGAGCGTTTGGGTTGTCTGGCCAACGGTTGCAGCCGCAGTAGACTGTGCCCAGGTCACGCGACCCAGCACAAGAAGGGCAACCAGAACCGCGGCGTATGCGCGGACTATCCTAGACAACATTGGAAGGAACCCCCATGGGCAGCGTAACGTCTTCGGGTGCGGACAGCGGGCGGGTGCGCCCAAAACGTGCGTGAGATTATGTTCTATGGCCGTTGCCCTGTCAACCTGCAAAGTTTTGCGGTCGCAAAGTGGGGACCAGCGAGCTGCTCAAACGAATTGTTGTTGAAAAATCCCGATAACGCTCATCGAGGGGTTTTGAGCGTAATCACTGTTTACGTCAACTATCCTGTAAAATTCATTTTGTTGGACAAGCTCTTGCACGGATACTGTGCAGAGTTTGCCAGGGCTACCAGCGGGGAGGAGACTCATGCGGATAAATCGCCAGAATCTGAAGTGGTTAGTGAGGATGATGTTGATTCTTCTGCTGGTCGCGGTGACAGAGATTCTGGTCGTCCTCTTCGTCCCTCGGCCTTTGCCATTGGTGGCCTTGATTCCGGTGCTTATTCCTTTGCTCACAACCTTTCTTATCATTCTTCCCATGGCCAGGACCGAGAAGCCAGCCCCTCCGAGCGTCTGATAGTTGGCGAAGAATCCCCACTTCACTCATTGATGTGTTGCTGAGCGGATTCGCGTTCACCCCAGCCCTGGCCTCCAACGCGCAATGGTTCGCCCATCCACTATCATTTCTTCGTGTCCCATTCTCATCCATCCGCCTTGCGCGGCATCTTCGGCCAGCGCTGTCCTCGATGCCGGTCTGCAAGAATTTTCCGTTCTTCCATTTATTGGGGCTTCCCCAAAATGTATGATTGTTGCCCCACGTGCGGTCTCCGCTTCAATCGCGAGCCGGGATATTTTCTCGGTGCCATGTACATCAGTTATGGCATAGCCCTCGCCTTCATCTTTGTTCTTGGCGCCGCCCTCTGGGCCCTGACCGATTGGCGTTTGGACAAGATTGCAATCTGGGCGGCCTTGTCGTTCCTGCCCTTCGCCCCCATGCTGACGTTTCTTTCCCGTGTGCTTTGGATTTATCTCGATCAGAACATCGATCCAGAACGCTTCTAGGAGCTGCTCCAATCAGTCAACAATGAACAATGAACGCGGAGCATTCTTGCGCTCGCTGGCGTTGGCTCCCAGCCAGTCCGCCATTCCGATTCATCACAAACGCCCGGTGCGCGCCGTCACAGACGCCAATCCCGTCAATGGCGATAATATTTCCGCACAGTGGAGCAGGCCGCAGAATGCCCGTACTATGGGACGGTCATGGAAGCTCCACCAAGCCATTTCAGCTGCTCTTTGACAATTTGAGGCGTTTAGCGGGCGTGACCCTGAACATAGTCGAAGCGGGAGCCCGCTGCCGAAATCCTGAGCGAAGCGAAGGACCTTGCTGGCGAAGATCTGCTAACTCCTTATTCCGGAATACTTTCATATAAGTCCTTAAGATTCAAAGACCAGGCCCAAAAATTCCCGCCAACTCCATGATTCTAGGAACCCAGGGGGGAGGGGGGTACCGGTACTAACCAGTAAACACCTCCGCATATCTATATATTCCCTACCAATTTCATACTTCATACAGGAGCTACCAAAATGCCTTTATATCCCGTAACTGTGAAGCGCTGTCAGCACATCAAGATCAATGGCACCCAGTGCGGTTCTCCCGCCCTGCACGACGGTAAGTTCTGCTATTACCACATTCGCTACCATTGGCCAGAGTTGGAGGCTACGCCCGACAACAACGAGTGGGCCAAACGATTCCCGACGCTTGAGGATGCAAACTCGATCCAAGTGGAGTTGGCACACGTGATGGAACGTCTGGTAATGCAGGAAGTCGATCACAAGACGGCAGCCCTGATGCTCTATGCGTTGCAGACGGCGTCCATGAACCTGAAACGTACCTCGCTGGAACCGGCCATGCCGACCCAGGTAGTGATTGATCGCGAGTCGGTGGCCAACCGTCCGATTGGCGCCACCGCGTGGTCCAGGATCGAGGGACGCGAGTACGACGATCTAAGCGAAGACGATCTCAGCGAAGAAAGCGACCGCAAGCAACCAGCGGACTCGAAGCGCTTGCAGTAAGGCGAAGTGCGAGGGCGAAGTGCGAAGGCGAGGTCCGAGGGCGAAGTGCGGTGACCGAGGGTTGACAGCTGAGCTGATCCACACTCCGGCTGTTAGAATTCCGTCGCTGATCTTTCGCAGCAATAACCTCGTCCGCTAAGGCGCTAAGCAGCGAGAAAAGAACCTGCCAGGTTTCTAAACATGTAATAGAAATTCTGGATTGTCAGGCAATATGCATTTGAACTTCATCGGCTTGAAGCTGGCATCGAACTTCAGGATGAAGTTCTCTGTACGGCTCGCGATGTAAAAATGGCCGGAGTTGCTGAACGCCGTCCCACAGCCGTTCTTGATTTGCAAACCTGGGATTACCGACAGCGCGAAATCGCCAGCCGGCTTTGAGAGCTTCGCGGTGAGCACTTCGTTCCCGCCACTGACGTATAAGCTGCCGTTGTGCACTACAAGATGCACCGGCTCTTTCACGCCATTGCTCTGTCCCAGAAATTTTCCGTTTTTGTCGTAGACCTTGATGCGGCAAGCTGGCTCGTCGGCAACATAGAGTGCGTTGTTCGCCCATACCACGCCCCGCACAGAATGCTTCTTATCTCCTTCACCGGAGTATTCCAGCCCAGCCGGAGCCGGCACAGGCGTGGTCGGTGAGGTCAGGTTGCCAACGCTCGACGCAACAAAAGTTCCCGGCAGGAACTTCCCGTTCGCGGGAAGCGCCGGAGCCACGGGTGCGGGCGTGGCAGTCTTGCCGTCCGCCGAAACGGCCAGGCGTGTGACGACATTTGTATCCTGGCTCGAAACGTAGCAGTACCCCGCGCCGTCAAATGTTAGGTCGAAGGGATGCAAGACGCCCTTGCAGGTTTCCTGTGACACGAACTTGCCGACAAATCGATAACTCGTGTCCGAGCCTTGATAGCAAAGCACGCTATTCTGCGTTTGGTTGGCATTGACCACATACAGATAATTTCCGAAGCGGCAGATGCCACGCAGCTCATCCAATATCACGCCCTCTGTGTCTTCAAGCACACCGAGAGTAATCTTCTTGCCGTCTTTGTCATAGGCGTGCACGTTGTTGTTGAGTGGGTTTTTCCCGGATTTGCCGCCATGAAGGGTAACGAAAAGCATAATCATTTCTCCCGGCAGGAGTCTGCCATCAGAGATTCTAGCGCCGATCCCGCGATCTGTAGCCCGGATTGCGCGTGGACCTCTTCGCAGGCTTGGTAGATAGTGCGCTTCACTGCATGAAACGTTTCGTCGCGGCCTGTCACTATTACTCCAGAGGGCTGGTCTTCATCCAAGTTCAGGCCTCGGCTAAGAGTTTACTGCTCAACCGAAAGCATAAGACCGGTTGACAGAATCTCAATCGCAGGCGTACTGTGCCCGACATCAGACTACAAACACACGCAGAGCCTAGCTAGCCCTTCGCGCAACACAATAAGGAGGAGCCCGGTGAGCCCCAGTTTCGCATCCGCTTTAACCTTAGTAACTCTAGAATCAACCGAACATAACAGGCTCTCGTGCAGACGGGCAAGCGGTCATAATGCTCGACCGCGCAGTTCTCGGCGGTGGTTGGTTCCGCTTTCCGACAGCGCCATGATATGGCGGATTGTGCTTTTCGTTCTGATCCTGATTGGAGCTTTCGGTCGTAACGTCTACGCCCAAGACGCCGAGTCTAAGCCCGACGATGATAAGGTGAAGAAGGCGTTTTATTCCCCGAAAGACCGGCTGGCAGCCATGCACGACGCTGCCTTGTTTGTTCCTATCGCCGTCGCCGACGCCGATATTATGGTGGGCCCACCCCAGGACAAAAAGCAGTTTCAACTTCACTTCAACGACAAAGTCATTTGCGATTTCGCTACTCCCGGCTCAAAGATGGGGGGCAAAACGCCCAAGTTTGCATGCAAGATCACCGGTGTCGAGAGCGTCAACGGCCAAGTCCAGACCTTGACGCCTGACATAGATGACGGAGGTCCGGTCAAGGTCAAGTTCGGTCCTGACGATAACGAGGTCTATGCCGAAGTCGTCGCCACGCGCCTGATGTGGGCTTTGGGCTACTACGCTGACTCATGGTTCCCGGTCCGGGTCGAGTGCCACAACTGCCCCGAGAACCCGATATCCGGTAAAGGACCAACCGGGACACATACCTTCGATCCCGCAACCATTGTTCGAAAGTTCTCCTGGCGCAAGATGACCGAAATCGGCAAGGGAGAGGAAGGTTGGAGCTGGAAGGAGCTCGACACCGCCAATGCCCGCCCCACCTACGAAAGGGACGGCCTCAAACTGCTGGCCGCGTTCATGAAACACAGCGACAACAAACCGCCGCAGCAGCGCCTGACCTGCCACAAAGTGGATGTCGACACGAAAACGCAGCCCTTTACCACCACCTGCGATAAGTCCGTCATGCTGGTGCAGGACGTCGGCGCGACCTTCGGCACCGGCGGTTGGTTCACCAGCAACACCAGGGCCAAAATGAATCTCAAAGGATGGTCGAGCAAGAAGCTTTGGAACAGAGTGGGAACCGACGGCGCGCCAAAGCAGTGCCAAGCCGCGTTGCGCAAGAGCTTGGCGGCGCACGACGGCCTGGACAATCCCATGATCAGCGAGGAAGGGCGGCGTTTCGACGCCGGTCTTATGTGCCAACTCTCGGACCGCCAGATCGAAGACCTCTACAAGGTCTCGCGCGCAGCCGAGATGCCTGAGTATCACAACAGCGATGGCAGCTTCAAAGCCGGCGTCAGTGAAGCTTCCGTCGTTCGAGAGTGGGTTGAGGCCTTCAAGCAGAAGAGAGAAGACCTTGCGAAAGGGCGTTGCGAGTGGAAGGAAAAGCCAGCCGACCTCACCGCAATCGACAATCCGATGGGCCTGGCGACCGTACCGAATTACTGCTCGGCCAAACCCTTTTAACAGCGCGGAATGCGCCAGGAACCTCGCTGGAACCGGAACTGCCGCACTCCGGCTGTTAGAATTCCGTCGATGATCTTTCGCAGCGATAACCGCGCTCCTGAGCAGATTCGTCCCGTTAACATCATTCCCGACTTCATCTCGACCGCCGAGGGCTCGGCGCTGATTGAGATGGGGAATACTCGCGTCATCTGCACGGCATCGGTCGAGGAGACGGTGCCTGCGTTCTTGCGCAACTCGGGCAAGGGATGGATCTCCGGCGAATACGGAATGCTGCCGCGCTCGACGCTGACGCGCACGACGCGCGAATCGGCCAAGGGAAAACAGAGCGGGCGCACGCAGGAGATTCAGCGGCTCATCGGACGCTCGCTGCGCGCGGTGGCCGATTTGAAGCGTCTGGGTGAGCGGACCATCTGGATTGATTGCGACGTGATCCAGGCGGACGGCGGCACGCGAACGGCTTCGATCACGGGAGCATTCGTTGCGCTCGGCCTGGCTCTGCAGCGGCTGATCGATGCGGGGACGTTGACTGCGGCTCCGATTAAGGATTTTGTGGCGGCGATCAGCGTGGGCATCGTGGATGGCGAAGTTCTTCTCGATCTTAACTACGAAGAAGACTCGCGCGCCGATGTGGACATGAACTTTGTTATGACCGCGGGCAATAAGATTGTCGAACTGCAGGCCACCGCCGAGCACCAGGTGTTCGACGACGCGCAACTCGCGAAGATGATGGCGATGGCGCGGCAGGGCATCCAGACGCTGATCGCCAAGCAGCAAGGGCTGCTCGGGATGCTGGCTCTGCGGCAGTGAGGCCCAGAACCTTCACCACAGAGATACAGAGGCACGGAGAAAACCTTCAAATCTGTAAAGACCAAGGTCTTCCCCATTTTTTGAATTCCTCCGTGGCTCTGTGTCTCTGTGGTAGGTATGCTGTTCGCGGCGTCTGTGGTTTAGAATTATCCGTTGCTATTGCACTCATAGGAGGATCTATGAAACTCACACCCGGCAAGCTCGCCGGTATGAAAGCGGTATCGAATCAACATGGCGTAATCGCCGCCGCCGCTATGGACCAACGCGGCTCACTGCAGAAATCTCTGGCCAAGGAAAAAGGCTCGGCGGTTTCCGACTCGATGATGGAGGAATTCAAGACACTCGTCACCGAGGTACTGACGCCGCATGCGAGCGCCATCCTGCTCGATCCGGAGTGGGGACTGCCGGCTTCGAAACGGCGCGCAAAAAATGCCGGGCTGTTGCTGGCCTATGAAAAAACCGGCTACGACAAGACCGGGCCGGGGCGGCTGGGCGATCTGCTGGATCACTGGTCGGCGCGGCGACTGAAGGAAGCGGGCGCGGATTGTGTCAAGATTCTCCTCTACTACACGCCATTTGATCCGCACAGCATTAACGACCAGAAGCACGCCTGGGTCGAGCGCCTGGGAGATGAGTGCCGCGCCAATGATATTCCGTTCTTCCTCGAATTCGTCACGTACGAAGAAGGCGTGGACGAAAAAAGTTTCGACTTCTCGAAGAAGAAACCGAAGGCGGTCATTGAAGCCATGCGCGAGTTTACCAAAGACCGCTATGGCGTTGATGTCATGAAAGTAGAAGTGCCGGTCAACATGCAGTTTGTGGAAGGGACCAAGTCTTACAAGGGTGAAAAGGCCTATTCAAAACAGGAGGCGATGAAGCTGTTCCGCGAGGCAGCGGCGGTCGCGACCAAGCCCTTCATCTATCTCTCGGCGGGCGTGAGCAATAGCGAGTTCACCGAGTCGCTGGAACTGGCGGCCGAGTCGAGTGTGAAATTCAACGGTGTGCTCTGCGGACGCGCCACCTGGAAAGAAGGCATCCCTGTCTACGCGAAACACGGCGCTGATGCCTTCCGGAAGTGGCTGGAAAACGAAGGGGTAAAGAATATCAATAACGTAAATGACCGCCTGAAAGCGGCTAGCTCGTGGCACTCGATCTACGGGGTCGAACCGGCGCTGGCGCACGTGTAGACGAAATCTTTCCAAGGCCGCAGAGGCGGGTCTTCGGACCCGCCTTTGTGTGTTGTGGCGCGCAGCCCCTAAAGGGGCATCCGATTTCCAGATCCTTCGCTTCGCTCAGGATTTCGGCAGCGGGCTGACGCCCGCTGGTCGCCTCAACTTACGGTATCGCTAAAGCGATACCCTGATACGAAAATTGCCAAGTGCCGACCGTATGGCTGACCGCAAAACCGCTCTGATCACCGGCGCCTCGTTCGGCATCGGACTGGAATTCGCCCGCATCTTCGCGCGCGAAGGCTACAACCTGGTTCTCGTCGCTCGCAGCGCAGACAAGCTGCGACAACTCGCGTCCGAACTGGAGAAGGCCCACGGCACGCGTTCGCTGATTCTGGCCACCGACCTGACCGAGCCGGGTGCCTCCGCCTATGTGCTGGATCAAACCACGCGCGCCGACATTCAGGTGGATGTGCTGGTTAACAACGCGGGATTCGGACAATACGGTTTGTTTGCCGAAAACGATCTGGAAGAATGTCTGCGCCAGATCCAACTGAATGTAACGACTCTTACCCACCTCACGCGCCTGTATCTTCCGGCGATGATTGAGCGCGAAAGTGGACGCATTCTGAATGTGGCGTCCACTGCGGCGTTTCAGCCCGGGCCGCTGATGGCCGTATATTTCGCGACCAAGGCTTATGTTCTGCATTTTTCAGAGGCGCTGGCTAATGAACTCAATGGCACGGGCGTTACCGTAACTTGCTTGTGCCCAGGTGCGACGGCTACGGAATTCCACAAGCGCGCGAAGGCAACTGGCCAGCGTTTCCTGAAGTTTGGCTCAATGGACGCGCACGCTGTTGCCGAGGACGGTTATCGCGCTCTAGTGGCGGGAAAACCCGCGGTGATTTCGGGATTCAAGAATTGGCTGCTGGCGCAATCCATACGACTTACGCCTCGCCGACTGGTGACCGCGATTGCACGGAAGGTGCAAGAGAGTTAGGTGATGCTGAGCGAAACAAGTAAGCTAACTACTCTGGCGCTGCTGGCGATTGCATAGGTCCTTCGCTGCGCTCAGGATGACACCCAAAATTCATGTATCACGCCGTGAAACGCGGCCAGGCGCGTCTCTACCGGAAGGTTTCTGCAGTTGTCTTGCGGCTTTCCAATGCTGCCTGCACGCGGCTGTGTTTCCGGCTATAGGTGAAATAGACGACCAACCCGATAATCAGCCAGATAATCAATCGCGCCCAATTGATCCAGCCGAGTTTGTACATCATGTAGCCATTGAACAGGATGCCCATAACTGGCACAAACGGCACCCAGGGCGTCCGGAAGGGTCGAGGTTGGCCCGGGTTCGTATGCCGCAGAGCCAAGATGGCGATGCAAACAATCACGAACGCCAGCAGGGTTCCGATGTTGACCATTTTTCCGATATCCTCGATCGGCGTGAGGCTGCCCACGATCGCTGCCAGCATGCCCACGAGCATGGTGTTCTTCCAAGGAGTCCGGAAGCGCTCGTGAATGTCGGCGAAGAATTTCCTGGGCAAAAGGCCGTCGTTGGCCATCGAATACAAGACTCGGGTCTGTCCGAGGAGCATGACGAGCATCACGCTGGTGAGACCGGCCAGCGCCCCGAGGGTAATGATGTGCGATGCTCCGCTAAGGCCGCGGTCGAGGAAGGCGCGCGCAACCGGAGCTTCGATGTTGATGTCGCGCCAGGGCACCATTCCGGTCAGAACGGCCGACACCGCGATATACAACACGGTGCAGATCAGAAGCGAGGCAATGATGCCGATGGGAAGATCGCGCTGCGGATTCTTCGCTTCCTGGGCTGTGGTCGAAACCGCATCGAATCCGATATAGGCGAAGAAAATGTAAGCTGCTCCGGCCCCGATTCCAGAGAACCCGAAGGGCGCGAAAGTCGCCCAGTCCCTTCCCCAGTTGGAGGCGCTGATGTAGTGGATACCGAGCCCGATCACAAAAAGCACAACTCCGACCTTGATGGTCACGATGGTGGCGTTGAAGCGGGCGCTCTCTTTGATGCCTACAACAAGGATCGCCGTGATTACCAAAGCGATCAAGAAGGCGGGCACATTGACGCCGATTTCATATCCGAAGAGATGCGG
>JBEKXC010000055.1:0-23810 GCA_049512435.1 Terriglobales bacterium
ACCATCAGCGACTCCGAGATGGAGGCTCTGCACGAGTTCACCTCCCAGCATGGCATCCAACTGATTAGCGACGAGGTCTTTCACCCCATCTATCACGGACGCGAAACCAAGTCCGCCGCGCGCCTCCCCCATGCCACCGTGATCAACGATCTATCCAAGGCCTTCCCGCTCGCGGGAACGCGCACTGGATGGATCATCGAGCGCGACCCCAGGCGACGCGCGCAATACTTGACCGCCCGCTCCTATTTCACGGCCTGCAACAGCAGTCCGGGAGAAATTCTCGCCGAGATCGCCGTCCGCAACCACTCCACCGTTCTCGCGAGGACGCAGGAAACTGCCAGCCAGAATCTGCAGCAACTGGATCGCTTCATGGCTGCGCATCGCGACCTTCTCGGCTGGATCCGCCCGCAAGGTGGAATGACGGCCTTCCCGTGGTTTTTAAACGGCGAGGACACACGCCCCTTCTGCCAGGCCGCAACCGAGCGCGGAATTCTGTTGGCACCGGGAGATTGTTTCGACGTGCCCTCGCATTTCCGCCTCGGCTTTGCCGCGTCAGCCGACAACTTTGCCCAAGCACTCGGCCGCATGGCAGAGTTCGTGAAGACGTGGTCTGCGAAGATGGTTACCGCGTAGGAAATCTGCCAGGTGCCCCGGGCAATCGCACCCTGCTGAACTCGCGAGGGTGCCGGGTGCCCCATCCTTGCGCGTTCTGTGCGCAAGGGTGGGATTCCACGCCCGTGTCAAATCTTAGGATTTCCCGGCATCCGTATCGACAGTGCCAGAAGCCCGGCCCACCAAATAATGGGCAATGTAATAAGTACAGAGTAAGAAGTACACTACTGTGGCTATCTAACCGCAAACGACCCCGAGCATTATCACAGACTTACAACCCTCACTTCCGCGCCTTCTTTCTCCCCTCAATCTTTCTCTCGTCGCTCATCACCTTCCGCAGAGCCCGGTTGATTCGCGTCTGGTAGCCTCGCCCGGCCCGTTGGAACCATGCCAGCAGGTCGGCGTCCAGCCGCAGTGTCACCGGCTTCTTCACCGGCTTGTACATGCCGGCCCACTCCTCCGGCAGGTACTGCGGACGCTTCCTCGACCCCGCCGACGCCTCGATTTTCGTCACTTTTCGCGACGCCCTGGCTCGCTTCGTAACTCGCGTTGTAACTCGCTTCGATTGTTTCATTTGAGTCCTGTTGTCCGTACACACTTATACTAATATAAATTACTGCATAATGTTTCACGTGAAACACTTCTCGCATTTGTAAGAAACCGGCCGCCCCCCCTACATTCCCGGAAACTTCATCCCCGCCATGCGCCGAGCGAAGCTCGGCTTGCCCATCTGCTTGAACATTTTTTTCATCTGCGCGTATTGCCGGAGCAGGTTGTTGACTTCCTGCACGCTGGTGCCGGAGCCGCGCGCGATGCGCTTGCGGCGGCTGCCGTTGATGGCTTCGTGATGGTTGCGCTCATACCCGGTCATGGAATTGATGATGGCCTCGACGCGGTTAATCTGTTTTTCGTCAACCTTGTCGGCAGCTTTCTGCAGGCCGGAAAACGCGCCGATACTGGGCAACATGCCCATGAGGCTTTGCACCGATCCCATCTTGCGAACCTGCCGCAACTGATCGCGGAAGTCTTCGAGCGAAAAGCCGTCCCCGCTGAGGACTTTGGAAGCAAGTTCGTTAGCCTTCTTCTTGTCGATCTGCGACTCGGCTTTTTCGATCAGCGAGAGGATGTCGCCCATGCCAAGAATCCGCGAGACGATGCGGTCGGGATGGAAGGGCTCAAGCGCGTCGTATTTTTCGCCGATGCCAATGAACTTGATGGGCTGACCCGTGACCTGGCGGATGGAGAGCGCCGCGCCGCCGCGGGCGTCGCCATCCATCTTAGTAAGCACGACGCCGGTAAGCGTGAGCTTCTTGTGGAATTCGTCAGCGGAGCGGACGGCGTCCTGCCCAGTCATCGAATCGGCGACGAACAAAATTTCCTGTGGATTCAGCAGCCGCTTGAGCGACTGCATCTCGTCCATGAGCTGGTCGTCAATGTGGAGACGCCCGGCAGTATCGACGATAAGCACGTCGCAGCCAGTATTGATGGCTTCGCGGCGCGCTTCTTTGGCAAGGCGCTCGACGGTAGCCGTGTTCGCCTCGCCGACCTCACCTTCGTAAAGGTTGGCCTTGATCGCCGCTGCAACCACTTTAAGTTGCTCGCGAGCCGCAGGGCGATACACGTCGACAGAAACCAGCAGCGGCCGGTGGCCACCGTTTTTTAGCCAATTGGCCAGCTTGCCCGAGGTCGTGGTTTTGCCCGAGCCCTGCAGCCCCGCCATGAGCACGACGGTCGGTGGTTGCGACGCGAATTTTAACTTAGCCGTGTCTTTGCCGAGGGTTTCGACCAGTTCGTCGCGGACAATCTTGATGACCTGCTCGCCGGGCGAAAGCGCGGTCAGCACTTCCTGGCCAACAGCTTTGGCCTGGATGCGGTCGATGAGGTCTTTAACGACTTTGAAGTTAACGTCGGCTTCAAGCAGCGCCAGACGAATTTGTTTCATCGCCTCGGCGATGTTCTCTTCCGTGAGGACGGCCTGTCCGCGAAGAGACTTAAAGGCGCGCTGGAGTTTTTCCTGGAGATTTTCGAACATAGGTTAATTTCTTTATTTTACCAGTGGGAGCCTTATGAAATCGCTCCTACCGACCACAATGAGTTTTCTCGATTCTCGGCGTTTTGACCTTTCCGAAAACTATGGCATGCTGAAGTCGATAAGCGAGACCAACCGTAAGAGGACGGTCGAGCAATCTCAAAAGGGAGCAGATATGACAGTACAGCCGTGGTTTGCAGATCCAAAGGAACGAGAACGAAGACTGCGCGAGAATAGGAACATGGAGTGCGACGCGCTGAATCGCGCAATCTCCGAACGATCCGATCTTGCGGTCGACGGAGAGCCTAAGGCATGGGGAGACAGAATTGAGCTGACTTATCGAATTCGACGGGTGAATCGCACCGACGGACAGAACGATCTCTTCTTTCTCTCTGGACCGAAGATACCAATGACGCGGGCCGAACTAGAGCTGCACTTTAGAACGCAACTCGCGCCGCATCTTGAGTAGCTGAACGCTTCGCGTCACACCCGATCCCTCCAGTATCCGGGCCTCCGCCTACTGTGGGCGACGGCTACGATACTCACGACGGCAGGTTCATCCAGATAAATGATGGAAAACGGGAAGCTGTATAGTATGAACCGCCGAGTCCCATGCACATATTTGGGCCAGCGTTGCGGTGACTCGACAATCGTTTCAAGAGCATCATAGACAGCCGCCAAGAACCGGACACTTGCCTCGGGACTGCGTTGCAGGTACCAGTCGTCGGCGGCCTCTAGTTCCAGCCAGGCTTGCGGATCGAAGCGGTACGGCTTATTTCCCGGCATCCGCCAGACGGGCCGCCAGGCGGCGGCGCACCTCTTCGTACGGTATCATCTTGGTCTTCCCGGAGCGGATGTCATCGACGCGGCGCTTGATTTCCTCCGACCAAGCTTTCTCGGCACCTTCTTCGGCGGGTTCTTCATCGACCTCGCCGCCCAGGTTCGAGATCAACGAGTTTGCCAACGCTTCTTGCTCCTCGACCGATAAGGACAACGCTCGTTCCAGCAGCTTGGAGACTTCCGGGGTCAGTTGCGCCACACTCTACCTCACCGTTCCATTTTACGCCTTGTCACTCCACCTTCGGCCGCACCATTTCAAAGCGCTCCGTGGTTCGCGTGTACTGCATGCCGCCCATGCGCCCGATCAGATCGAGTGCGTTCCGGTCGATGCGGCCTTCTTTGATGTGCTGCTCGTTGATGTGAACCGAGACGATTTCTCCAATCACCAGGCTGCCGCCCTCGGGAGCGGGATTGAAGTCGAGAATCTGATGCAGCTTGCATTCAAAGCTGACGGGAGACTCGGCCACGCGCCGCGGCCGTACGATTTTTGAAGGTGCGGAAGCGATCTTTGCCAATTCGAATTCATTGACGGACGCGTCATAGTCGCCGCTGGTCAGGTTCATGGCCTCGGCCAGTTCGAAGGTGACCATGTTGATGACGAATTCTCCGGTCTCACGAACATTGCGCAGCGTGTCTTTGGGCGCTCCTGCCGGCTCGACTGCCTCGGCTCCCGATTTTTTCGGTAATCGCATTCCCGGCGCAAACGCCAGCAGCGGAGGCTTGGCGCACACGGCGTTGAAAAACGAAAAGGGCGCCAGGTTGGGTTGTCCGGAAGCGCTGAGGCTCGAGACCCACGCGATCGGCCGCGGCGCCACAACGCTGATCAGAATGTTATAGAACTCACGATGCGCAAGCTGAGAAGGGGCAACATCCATAACGTCGAGTATATCTTTTGCACTTTGTTATTGACTCCGGAATTCACTTTGTCAGTTCACTTTGTCAGCCCTTCCCGCCGAACACTTCCCTGGCGGCGACCACCGTGTTGCAGTGAATCGTGATGGTGTCTTCGAGCTTCAGGGCGTAGCCACCGGCGAGTGTGACCATCACGGGAATGCCGCGCGCTTTGGCGATTTGGAACATGAGAGCATCGCGCTGCTTCAATCCCTCGATCGTCAATGACAATCCGCCAAGCTGATCTTCGCGATAAGGATCGGCGCCGGCGAGGTAGCAGATCAGTTCCGGCTCCGGCTTCATCTTGTCCAATCCCAAACTGAGCGCATCGCCGAGGCACGCCAGATAGTCGGCGTCGCCTATGCCGTCGGGCAAATTCAGGTCGAGCGACGAAGGGGGTTTATACGGCGGATAATTGTTTAGCTGATGGAGGGAGATGGTGAAGACGTCGCCGGCGTGGCTGCTGCGCGGCCTGGTTCCATGCAGGGCAGGGCGCGCGGCAGCGTTCTCAGAATTACGATGGGGAGGATTCAGATGCGCGGGATTAAGAACAGAAGCAGACGCCGAGGGCAGCAGATCGTAGGGAACCCGCTCGCCGGAAAAAATTGCGGCCGTGCCATTGCCTTGATGGACGTCGCAATCGACGGTCATCGCGGTACGAATCTTGTCGTCACGCTGCATGCAGCGGATGGCGACGGCCACGTCGTTGATCACACAAAAGCCTTCGCCGTGATCGGGGAAGGCGTGATGGAATCCTCCGCCGATGCTGATCGCCACGCCGTCGTTCAGGGCATGGTCGGCGGCCAGCACGGAACCGCCCGCAGCCAACCAGAAGGCGCGCACTAACTCCGGTGAGTACGGGACTTCGAGTTCTAACTCTTCGAGCGCTGTGAGCGTGCCTGTCTTTAATTTGTGGACGTACTGCGGAGTGTGCACGAGCAGCACGTCCTGGTCGGTTGCCGGGCGAGGAGCGACAAAATCGGAAGGCTCGGCCATTCCCGATGCAAGCAGCCGGTCATAAATGCACTTGTATTTTTCCGCGGGAAAAATGTGAGAGCCGATGGGTAGATAGTAGTCGTCGCTGTAGACGAGCTTGAATGGCAGCATGAAGTACTCAGCATTCAGCACTCAGCGGTTCGGGTGCGGAAAACTCCATATCATACGCGATATCTCACAGCAAATTGATTTCGAGAGCGGGTAGTGGCGCAGTTTGAAAATCGCCGTCCCTCAGCGGCTAAAGCCGCAATGAAAATACGATGCTTACGGCACGGCTGAAGCCGAGCCCTTTCAAAGCCGATTCAAACTGCACCGCTACTCGAAAGCGCTCGCTTTCCCTGTGTTCCTCTGTGTCCCCTGTGGTTAAGAATTTGTCAACTGTTAAACTTAATGAATTGCCTGCCAAAAAGAAATCGCCGCCACAAGAGAGCGCCGCGCCGGGGCCTCCGCCTGTTTCGGGTAAGGGTCCTATTGAAGGCGAGGGCCGAATTTTCCTGATCGATACCATGTCGTTCATTTTTCGCGCCTATCACGCGATGGCGCGGCAACGGCCGATGTCCACGAAGACGGGGGTCCCGACGGCCGCGACCTATGTATTCGTCAACATGCTGCGCAAACTGCGGGACGATTTTTCGCCCGAGTATCTGGCGGCGGTGTTCGACGTGGGCGCGCCGACGATCCGCAATCAGCAGGCAGAAGCGATTACGACGATTCGCAAGTTCGACATCAAAACGCAAACCTTCAAAGAATCGCAGTATGGCGGCTACAAGGCGAACCGCGCCGAGATGCCGGGAGACCTGGTGCAGCAGATTCCGTACATTCGGCGGGCGCTGGACGCGTATCGCATTCCGATTTTGCAACTGGAGGGCTACGAAGCTGACGATGTGATCGGAACCCTGGCACGGAAAGCCGCGGCGGAATCGTATCCGGTGTTCGTAGTGTCGAGCGACAAAGACATGCTGCAACTGGTGAACGATAAGGTGTGTGTGCTGAATCCGCCGAAGGACAACCTGATTTGCGATGCGGCCAAGGTGGAGGAAATTCTTGGGGTGCCTCCGTCGAAGGTTGTCGACGTGATGGCGCTGCGTGGCGATTCGGTCGACAACATTCCGGGCGCACCGGGGATTGGCGACAAGGGGTCGGTGGAACTGATTCAGCGTTTTGGAAGTGTGGAGCAGGCGCTGGAACATGCGGCTGAAGTGGAGAAGAAAACGTATCGGGAATCGCTACAGAACAATCGCGACAACATTCTGTACAGCAAACAACTGGTGACGATTGATACCGAAGTTGCGGTCGAGCTGGATGTTGCGGCAATGAAAGCGGGCGAACCGGACGTTGAATCTCTGCGCGCATTGTTTGCCGAGCTCGAATTTACGTCTTTGTTGAAAGAACTTCTTCCAGTAGTTGAAGTGAAGGAGGGCGACTACCGGGAGATCAAATCGGCGGCTGAATTCGACGAGTATTTAAGAGGCTTGGGCGAGAGCGTGGCGCTCGCGCTGGCCATTCCCCCCGAGCACACGGAGAATGTTGAAGAGGAAGAGGAAGAGCCTCAGCCAATACAGAGTGGTTTTCTGGCGCTGCGGCCTGCGGGGACTCTGGATCTGGACGCTGGGACGGCGGAACGGAGCGCGGGAAATCTGAAGCCCATCAGCGTCTCCAACGCACCGGGGGCGGGTGCGATGGTCGCGCTGGAAGATAAGGCGCTGGCCGATCGCGTGAAACGCGTGCTCGAAGATGCCGCTCTGCCGAAGACGTTCCACGATTTCAAATCTGCACTTCACCATTTTAGTCAGCAGGGAATTGCGCTGGCCGGAGTGCAGCACGATCCGATGCTGTATTCCTATTTGCTCGACCCGACCTACTCATCGCATTCGTTGCCGGAGGTTGCGCTGCGGAGATTCAATTTGAAGTTGAGCGGCAATCTGGCGGAAGCGGCGGACGTCACGGGCAGGCTGGCGAGCGCGCTCCGAAAAGAAGTTGACGATTTGGGATTGACCTCGGTGTATGAAGAGATCGATGCGCCGCTGGTGCCTGTGCTGGCGCGTATGGAAGACGCCGGAGTGAAGATTGATCTGGCGGCGCTGGAGCAGATGTCGGCGAAGTTGCAGCATGAGGCTGCGGGCAAGGCACGAGACATTTACGAGCGTTGCGGCATTGAGTTCAACATCAATTCGCCGAAGCAGTTGGGCGACGTGCTGTTCAACAAATTGGCGCTCCCGATCCCGGTGAAATACGGCAAAGGGAAAAAGATTTCGACGGCGGTGGATGTATTGGAAGGACTGGCTGCGGAGCACGAAGTTCCGCGGTTAGTGCTGGAGTACCGGCAACTGACGAAGTTGAAGTCGACTTACGTGGATGCATTGCCGGTGCTGATTCGCAGCCACAGCGGCCGGGTTCATACGACTTTTGGGCAGACCGGGACGGCGACGGGGCGGTTGTCGTCGGCGAATCCGAACTTGCAGAATATTCCGATTCGCACGGAACTTGGGCGAGAGATTCGAGCCGCCTTCATCGCCGAACCGGGGCATGTATTGCTGGCGGCGGATTATTCGCAGATCGAACTGCGGTTGCTGGCGCACTATTCGAAAGACAAGTTGCTGGTGGAGGCGTTTCGGCGCGGAGATGACATTCACACTCTGACCGCGTCGCAGGTGTTTGGCGTGCCGCCGCTGATGGTGACTCCGGACCACCGGCGCGCCGCGAAGGTGGTGAACTTTGGGATTGTCTATGGCTTGTCGCCGTTTGGGCTGTCGCAGAATTTGGGTATTGAGCCGAGTGAGGCCCGAAAATTTATCGATGCGTATTTTGAAAAATATGCGGGGGTGCGGGCATTCATCGATGCAATCCTCGAACAAACGCGGCGCGATCAGAGAGTGAAAACGCTGTTCGGGCGCATTCGACCGATTCCCGATATCAACAGTAAAAACGCCACCCAGCGCGGGTTTGCGGAGCGCACGGCGGTGAACACTCCGCTCCAGGGAACGGCCGCGGACGTGATCAAACTGGCGATGATCCGGATTGATGAGGAAATTCGAAAGCGGGGATTGAAGTCTCGGATGACGCTGCAGGTGCATGATGAACTGGTGTTCGAGGTCCCGGAGAATGAAGTGGAGACTGTAACGCCAATGGTGCGCGAGCACATGGAGGGCGCGCATGCGCTCGAGGTTCCGCTGCTGGTCGAAATCGGAGTGGGGTCGAACTGGCGGGACCTGGAGTAGGAAACCTAGAGTAGGGCAACCATTTCGGGAATGACACTCGAAGCTGAGGAAAACTATTCCAGCGTTTCCGTTCCAAGGTTCGCTATACTCGGAGACGATCTTGGGAAGCACCGTATTGGGGTTCCAGCCGATTGAGTCCAGCCGCGTGACGGGATTTTCGATCTAGCATTTTCGGTCTAGCATTTTCGATTCAGGCTTTTCGATCCTGCGGAGGCAGTCCGATGAGTGCAGCTCCAGCGCTGGCGTTCGAAGAAGCGCCACGACGTGTTTTTCCGCGTCACCCCATTACCGTACCACTGGACTTGATCGTGTTGCGGTCCGGGGTTCCCGAGACTTTACCTGGGCGCTGCACCGACATCAGCGAAGCCGGCGTGGGCGCGGTAGTGGCCGGAGAAATGACCGCAGGCCAACAAGTGGCGGTCGAACTGCGGCTTCCGAATGTGGGCGTGCCGGTTCGGGCGCGAGCTCTGGTTCGTTACCAGCGACGGCTTCATTGCGGGCTACAGTTTGTGGGGCTCTCGGCGGAGCAGCGGGAGATGATCCGGTATTGGGTTTACCGCTCCTCCTCAGATTCGGTGGAGGTTGGAAAAGAAGACAAAGTTGGAGTGCCCAGCGCGGAACCACATGCGGTCGCCGTGGAACCTGTGGCCGCACCGAGGCGCAAAATTCGCATTGGCCGTCGCGGATTTTATGTGCTGCTCGCTTGCCTGGCCGCGCTATCCGCTTTGGGATGGTGGCAGTGGCAGAGATCATGGAACGAATTGGAAAGGCGCGCGCCGGTTGAGGAGTCGGGGCTGCGAGTTTCTCCCGACACCATGGACAAACGGATTCTAACCAAGGTGGAGCCGGTTTATCCCGAGTCCGCTCGCACGGCGGGGACCGCAGGGCTGGTGGTGCTGGATGCGATGATCGCGCCAGATGGCAGCGTGCAAAGTTTACGGCCTGTGTCCGGAAACGACCTGCTGGTACGGTCGGCGACCGAGGCGGTGCAGTCCTGGAAATTTGAACCCTACCTCTTCAGCGGTAAACCGGTTGCGGTAGAAACCACGATCGCGGTCGAGTTCAGGCTGAATTGACGGGTTACGAATCAAATTTTTCGGCCTGCTCGAAGGGTAGGCCACGCTGGTCTTTTGCAGAGACGACAGCAGAGACGATCGCGGAGGCGGCCGGTTTGCCGTCGAATTGCCAATCGATATTCAACGCCGGATCATTCCATAACACCGTGCGTTCGTGCTCGGGAGCATAAAAGTCCGTCGCCTTATAGAGGACATGAGCCGTTTCGGAAACGACTCGGAAGCCGTGAGCAAAGCCGCGCGGAATCCATAAAATATGTTTGTTCTCGCCGGAAAGTTTGAACGATTCCCATTTTCCGAGAGTGGGCGAACTGCGGCGAAGGTCGAGCGCGACATCGAGGATCTCGCCGGTGATGGCGCGGACGAGCTTTCCCTGGGGTTGCTGAATCTGATAGTGCAGGCCGCGGACGACATTTTTCTCGGAGTAGGAATGATTGTCCTGTACGAATGCCTCTGGAATGCCGAGGTCCGTAAACGTGCGCTGGTTGTAGCTTTCGAGAAAGAATCCTCGGTCATCGCCGAATACACGCGGCTCGAGGAGGAGAAGGCCGGGGAGGCTGGTGGCGATTTTTTTCATCGGACAGTTTTCGTCTTGATGCCGGCAAAACGCATAGGTCCTTCGCTTCGCTCAGGATGACAGTATTTAGTTAGCGGCGATTTCATGGGAGAGCACATCCTTATGGGATCGCACACTAGAAAACGCGTTCCCGCAGCAGTTGCAACAGGTAGGCGCCGTATCCATTGCTGCGCATCGGCTGCGCCAGTGCTTCGAGTTGCGCGGCGGTGATGTAGCCGGAGCGGTACGCGATTTCCTCGGGGCACGCGACCATCAGGCCCTGGCGCTTCTGCAGGGTCTGGATGAATAGTGAGGCCTCCATCAAGGCTTCGTGTGTGCCCGTGTCGAGCCAGGCTGTGCCTCGTCCCATCACGCAGACGTTCAATTGATTGCGTTCGAGATACACGCGGTTAACGTCAGTGATTTCGAGTTCGCCGCGTTTCGAAGGCTTGAGACTGGCGGCGATTTCGACGACCTGGCGGTCGTAAAAGTAAAGTCCGGTAACAGCGTAACGCGATTTCGGCTGCGCAGGCTTCTCTTCAATGCTGAGCGCCTTTGGCGTCTTTCCCTGCCGATCGAACTCGACGACACCGTAGCGCTCGGGGTCATGAACGGGGTATGCAAAAACGCGGGCGCCTTTTGCCTGGAGCGTGGCGGCGCGTAATTCCTTAACCAGGTCATGTCCGTAGAAAATATTGTCGCCGAGCACCAGCGCGCAGCCGCTGGAGCCGATAAACTCTTTGCCGATTAGAAATGCCTGGGCTATGCCTTCGGGCTTCGGCTGCTCCGCGTACTGGAAATGGACGCCGTACCGCGATCCATCGCCGAGCAAGTGCTGAAAGCGGTGCAGATCCTCGGGAGTGGAGATGAGCAGAATTTCGCGGATGCCGGCCAGCATCAGCGTGGAGAGCGGGTAATAGACCATCGGTTTGTCGTACACCGGCAGAAGGCTCTTCGGAAGCGCGTGAGTGACGGGATACAAGCGCGTTCCCGATCCTCCCGCGAGAATGATGCCTTTGTAATTCGATGACGCGGTTTTGGTCATGTCGAGTTTCAGTCTCGGCTTTCCGTCTCAGGTTTTCCTTTTCAACGTTCGGTGGCGTAATGTTTCGTCATCCATTGACGATAGCTGCCGCTGGTAACATCGCGAACCCAGTCTTCATGTTCAAGATACCAGCGAACGGTTTTGGCGATGCCGCTCTCAAAAGTCTCCAGCGGGCGCCAGTTCAGCTGGCGCTCGATTTTGCGCGTGTCCATGGCGTAGCGGCGGTCGTGGCCGGGGCGGTCTTTGACAAACGTAACGAGCGTGCTGTGGGGAACGGCGGGATCGTTCGGGCGCAGTTCGTCCAGCAGTTCGCAAATGGCCCCGATAATCTCGAGGTTCTTCTTTTCGCTTCGCCCACCGATGTTATAGGTTTCTCCGACACGGCCGTGGGAGAGGACGGTGCGGATGGCGCGGCAGTGATCCTCGACGTAGAGCCAGTCGCGAACATTTTCGCCGTCTCCATACACCGGGAGCGGCTTGCCAGCGCAAGCATTCAGGATCATGAGCGGAATCAGTTTTTCGGGAAACTGATAAGGCCCGTAATTGTTGGAGCAGTTGGTGGTCAGGACGGGAAGGCCGTAAGTATGGTGATAGGCGCGGACCAGATGGTCGGAAGCCGCCTTGGACGCGGAGTAGGGACTGTTGGGCGAGTAGGGAGTGGTTTCGCTGAAAGCCGGGTCGCTCGGGCCGAGCGATCCGTAGACTTCATCGGTGGAGACGTGCAGAAAACGGAACGAGGCGCGATCGGGTTCCGGAAGCGCCGACCAGTAGGCTCGCGCTTCTTCGAGCAGACTGAATGTGCCGTTGACGTTGGTGCGAACGAAATCGTCGGGGCCGTGGATGGAGCGGTCAACGTGGCTTTCGGCGGCGAAGTGAACGATGGCGCGGGGTTGTTCGCGCCCCAGCAAATCGCGCAAGAGCTCACGATCGGTGATGTCGCCCTGCTCGAAGCGATAGCGCGGATGGGCTTCGACAGCGCGCAGGTTATTGAGATTGCCTGCGTACGTGAGCTTGTCGAGATTCACGATGCACGCGTTCTCGTCTTTGGTGTTAGTGGCAATCCATTGGAGAACGAAGTTCGAGCCAATGAAGCCCGCGCCGCCGGTAACAAGGATGAGATCTTCCATGCTAAGTAAGCTGCGTCGTGTAGAGACGCCGTTTCGATTCTAATCGTAATCACAGCCGGACGCGAAGTTGGTGGCGGACATCCAATTCGGGCGGGTACGGGCGCGGTCTGGCTGCGGTCTGGCGGACGGGACTCGACCCAGACGCTACCGGGTTGCGGAAGTCCGGATCGGGATTTGTTCGTTTGGCATTTGATCGTTCGAACCCCAGCCCAGAACGTTGTAATAGGCTCTTTCGATGGAGCGGGCGATTTGGGGCCAGAGATACTCGCCTTGAATACGTTCGCGTCCCCGGGTTGCGGACTGACGGCGAAGGTCGGGATTGTGGACGAGCAAGTCGAGCATGCGCTCCAGATCAGCCTGGTCCCCGCGATGGAAAGTGAAGCCGGCGTTCTCGATCACTTCATTATTTTCCGGAATATCGCTGGTCAGAACGCAGACGCCGGCCGCCATGGCGTCGAGTAGAGCCAATGACAAACCCTCGATTTCAGACGGGAGCACGAACAGAGCGGCATTGGAGAGAAGCTCTTCGAGATCGCTTCCCGAGACCCAGGGAAGGAAGCGGATCTGGTCGGATTCGTGTTGGCGCAGGCTGTTCGCGTAGGCGTCGGAGTGACTCGAGCCCCCGGCTAGCACCAGTTTCATGTTGGTGTGAAGGTTTTCAAAGGCATTGATCAGGAGATGGCAGTTTTTTTCCGGCGAAAACCTGCCTAAGAAAAGAACGTAGTTGTCGGCGAGGAGATCCCACTCGATCAGTTTCCTAGGGAGTCGCCTTGGCGCGAGGGTGGCTCCGTTCGGGACGTAGATGGTATCGCGCTTGAACTGCTGGCGGTAGTGCTGTTGCAGGGTGCGCGAGACGACCATGGTGGCATGGGGCGAGGAAACGGCAGCGGCTTCTCCCCAGCGCAGTATGCGCGACGCGAGACGGCCCCACTTGCCGCGTTGCCAGTCGAGCCCCTGCACGGTGACTACGGTCTTCTTGCCGGCGAGCCGGGGAAGAAACGAAAACAACGCGGGCCCCAGGCAGTGGTAATGGACGACATCGTAGTCGGACGTCATGGCGTGCGCCGTGCTCAACAGAGTGTGGACGACAGTTTCCAGGTGCTTGGAGCGGATGGTCGGCAATCGCCGCACCCGCATGCCGTTATACGTGTTTATTGGAGGAGTGAAATAACTGCGGCAATATACGGTGACTTCGTGCCCCAGGCGGGCCAGTTCGTGGCCAGCCTGCTCGTAATAGGATTCGATGCCGCTGTACTTGGAGACAACGCCGCGACCTCCAATGAAGGCGACACGGACGCCGCGGCGCGGGCGAGCGGGCTCCTGTGCAGCGGAGAAAGACATAACTTTTTTGGTGGATTGTAAGCGGGAATAAACTTCTAGCAGCTTCTCCATGTGCTGCTCGGGGTCGTGGTTTGCTTTCACGCGACTGCGAGCGGCGGCGCCCATCTTCTCGATCAGATCGGGGCGGTCGAAGAGAAATCCGATGGAATGAGCGAGTTGTTCGCGATCTCCATCGGAATAAAGGAGGCCGGTGACGCCATGCTGGAGGAGTTCGCGACGCGAACCGAGATCGGAAGCGATGACGGGTTTTCCCCAGGCATAGGATTCCAGAATCGACTTGCCCAAGGTCTCGTAGGCATGGGATGGAAAAACCGAGAAGCTGCAACCAGCGATAAGTTTCTGGAGTTGCTCGCCGTGAACCATCCCGGCGAAGAGGACCTGGTTCAAGTTCAATTCCCTTGCTAGCGACTCCAGACGGGGACGCTCGGGACCATCTCCCGCGATGACGAGTGGAGTGTGAGGCAACCGCACCATGGCGCGCAAGAGTTCGTAAACGCCTTTCTCGGGCGAGAGTCGGCCGAAGTAGAGCAGATATCCTTCGTCGGGGGATAAGTCTTCATCGCGCGGAAGGGCCTGGAAGTGGGGCAGGACTTCGATGCGTTCGGCTGGGAACCCGCTGCCGATCAGTTTAGAACGTACGAATTCGCTGGGAGCGAGGAACAGGTCGACGCAACGTTCGTACGTCCGCAACCATTTGTGCAGGTAGGCCTCGGCGGCAAGAACCGCCGCGCTGGAACGTGGGCCGGTGTAGCAGCCTTTGGTGGCGGCATGGTGGAACGCGCCGTGGCTGCACAGTTCGCAGGAGCGGCCATTGGCGACAAAATTGTAGGTTGGGCATAGGATCTTGAAATCGTTCATGTGGTAGAGCACGGGGATTTGCTGGCGCTTCAGTTCCCAAAGGATCGAAGGCGACAAGTGATGGTAGATGCCGCGAATGTGAGCGAGATCAGGTGAAAAATCAGCGAGGCAACTGCGCATCGCGCGCCGCGCCGATGGCGAATAGATGGCGTGCGCCGCCATCTTAACCTTCTTGAGGAAGCTGGCGTCTGGATCCTTGAAATCAAGATGCGGAATGCAATAGCTGCGGCCTGTGAACGCCGGAGTGCGCCCGTGATCCATGCTGAACAGAGCGGTTTCCTGGCCGCGCTTGTCCATCTGTTGGATGAGGTCGAAAAGATAGGCTTCAGTTCCGCTGAACGGATAGTTGTATTTGTTGCAATACAGGATGCGCATAATCACCTTCCGATTGGGAAATGCGGGCCAGGAATTGCTCGGCAAAAGCGCGCAGATTTCGCTGGCGATTGTAGGAGGCGGCGATACTGGCCGCGGCCGCGCGCTGGATTCCGGCCAGGGAAGCCTGGTGGCTCTGAATCCAACTGACGGCGCTGACGAAATCGGGCAAAGAGCCGGGCTGGTAAAGGAATCCGGTGCGCTGGTGCTCGACCAACTCGGGAATCCCGGTGATCTCCGGAGCCAGCACCAGCTTTTCGTGAGCCATGGCTTCCATCAGGACCACCGGGATTCCTTCACTCTTGCTGGTCATCACGACCAAGTCGGCGTACCGGTAATAGCCGGGAAGGTCGGAGCGGGGCACCTGACCGATCAGGTAAACACGTCCCTGGAGTCCCAGCGCTGTAATCTGACTTTCAAGATTTGGGCGCTCGGGTCCCTCGCCGACAATCCAGCAGAGGAAGTCGATACCCTGGTCACGAAGCTCGGCGCAGGCCTGGATGAGAAAGCGATAGTTCTTCACGCGATGCAGACGTCCGACGGAGAGGAGACAGAACCGCCTGTGATCCTTTTCGACGCCGGCGTCGAAGGCGGAGGCGGGTGTGGGCCAGGAAAGTACGCGATCGACCCCCAGACGTTGCACGATGATTTTTTCCGAGGGTGTGGAGGGGTAGTTGCGGAGGATGTACTGGCGGTTGAAGTCGGAGACGGTTATACAGAACTGGCAAGCACGCAGCTTGGCCGAGAGCAGATCGGCGCGCTGCAGCAGATCGGAACCGTGCAGGGTGAAGCTGAAGCCGATTCCGAGCAGGCGGGCAGCGGCTAAGGCCATCCATGACGCGAAGTATCCATGGTGGGCGTGGATGTGCTCGACCTGGAGGGGCGCCAGTTGTTCTGCCATTGCGGCTCCCATCAAGGTGTGGCCCACGGTGCGAACACGGCGAAGCGGGGAAGCTCCGCGCTCGCAGAGCAAGGGCCGCAACAGCTGCCAGAGGTTGTGGCGATCGGAGGCGAGTCGGCGGGCGGCGCGCATCAGTTGATCGTCGGTGAGCGGTTGAAAATAGCGCGTCTCTTTCCAGAAGGCGCGTTCCGCCAAACTGAGATCCTGCGGTGAGACACGTTTGCCGCTGCAGCAGATCACTTGCGTTCCGCAGCGTCGCAGTTCCGTGATTTCATCGATCACGTAAGGTTCGAGCGGAGAAGGAAACTCGTTGGCAATGTAGGCGATCGTGGTCATGCGACGGACTCCTCGGAAGCGCAGAGTATCCCGGCAACGGTGAACAGGAGTCCAATGACAAACTGGTACGCCATGTCGACGAAGAAAGCGTTGAACAGATAAACACAGAGCAAGATGGGCCAAACTTTGCGCAAGGAAGAGACCGGGCCTGATTCACCGGGGGGCCCGCGCCAGGCGAGGCGGAAGAGGTTGAAGAAAAGAATGCCGTACAGGGCCAATCCCGGCACACCGAACTCCACCAGCAAGGCGAGGTAAGTGTTATGAACGTAGAAGGTGCGAAGATGATAGCCTTCCATCCGGCGGCCCAGTTCGGCGTACATACCGCCTGCCGCCCAACCCGTGAACGGTCGCTCCTGAAACATCGCCCAGCCGGCTTCGTAAACGGCAAGACGAGCCTCCACCGGACCCCGTTCGCCAGTGCGATCCCAAAGAGCGGTCTTCAGCGAATGGGTACTGAGGCTAATTGCCAAGCCAATCAGAAGTCCCACTGTTGCCAACAGCGTGCACAGCGCCAGGAGACGGCGTTTGACCAAGCGGAATCCAAGAACGATGGTGGAGACGGCAAATGAGATCCAAACGGCGCGCGTCATAGTGGCGAGGACGGCCAAGGGCAGAGCCAGCCACAGCCAACCGACGATCCCGCGCTTTGGCGAGAGCGCGAGAACAAGAATGCCGAGGATGTTCAAGGAAACGCCGTTCGCCACTGCCTGGAGAAATGGTCCGCGCGCGCGATCGGGATGAAAGCCAAGACTTCCGTCAAGAATGAAACGCGGAAAGATGAGTGAGCGAGCGTCCACCAGGAAGGCAATCGCAATGAACACGAGGTAGGCGAGGGCAATAATGACGAAGATTTCGAGATGCCTCCGTTGCGATGCGCCTCGAAAGACGAGCACAGCGACGTGAAACAGAGCAAAGGGGACGATGTACTTGCTGGCGACGATGCTCCAGATTTGTGCGTCGAATGGTTCTCGAAGCACGCGGAACACGGCGAGCGCCATGAGACTGAGCATGGGCAAACTGAGTCCAACAAAAAATGGGAGCTTATCGCGGAGCGCCATAGTACGGAGAGCAACGAAAAAAACCAGGATGCCGAACGCGATCCGGTCGGCATAAAAAGAAAAAAGGTCCGGTGGCCGGAACAGGAAAACGGTCATCGCGGCCACGTAAAGGATGGAGGGAAAGGCTAATCCCAGGTGCAGGGGACGAAGCAGCAGACTGGCAGCGCTCCACAGCGGATTGTAGTTGCTATCCCAAGCTAGAGCGCGGCTGCTCATGGGGCGTCAGGCTCCTTCCGGTGCGAACAGCACGCGAACTGTGCCGGCGAGGATGCGCAGATCCAGGAGCAGGCTCCAGTTCTCTATGTAGGTGAGATCGAGGTGCATGTTGAGTTCGAACGACGGACAGTCGCGCGCCGTAATCTGCCACAGACCCGTGATGCCGGGTTTCACGTCCAGGCGCCGGAACTGGTGGAGTTCGTAATGGTTGACCTCGTCGATCGGGTGAGGCCGAGGTCCAACCAAGCTCATCTCTCCGCGCAGCACATTCCATAATTGAGGGAGTTCGTCGAGGCTGTAGCGGCGGATGATGCGGCCGATGCGGGTTATTCTGGGATCGTCGTCGATCTTGAAGATCGGGCCTTGTCTCTGGTTGCGGGCGCGCAAGTCTTCCTTGAGGTGTGCGGCATCCGTCACCATGGAGCGAAACTTGTAGCAACGGAAACGGCGGCCTTTGGCGCCGGTGCGTTCCGCGAAGTAGAAAGCCGGCCCCGGCGAGTCCAGCCGGATGAGCAGAGCCACAATCACCATGAGAGGACTGACTAACAGAAGCCCGAGTGTCGAACCGATGACGTCCAGCAATCGCTTCAGAAATATGGCGGCACTGGGTAAAGACTCGCGATGCAGGGTGACAACTGGGACTTCTCCGATGCGGTCGATGCCCGAGTCTGGCCATGGACCCGGAGGCAGGTCGGGTACGGCACGAATGTCAAGGTGGTTACGGAACGCGGCCTCGGCAGCTTCTCGCGCCTGGGCGGGCTGGCCGGGAAGAGAGAGGATGACCTCATCAATGAACTCGGCGCGTGCCAGCCAGTCCAGATCGGCGATTCTCCCCAACACGGCTGGGGAAAGAGGCAGGTCGTTATCCAGAAAGCCGCACACGATGGCACGGTGGAGAGGATCATTGCGCAATGCCCGCGCGATGGAGCGAGCGACCGGACCCCCGCCAATGATGAGGATCTTGCGCAACTCGGTTTCGCGGCGCCGCCACCTCCATGCCATCTGCCTTAACCGGCGCAACAGCACGAGCGAAGCCAGGGTACTGGCAAATATTCTGGTGGCGGCGAGAGGGCTCATTGCGCCCCAGGCGGCGATGAAGATCAGTCCGATCGCGTATAGGGTTGACCTTGCCAGGGCGGAGACGATCCCGGCGGGTGACGGATCGCCGGCGCGCTTGTAGGTTCCTTCCCAGAAGCCGAAAAGCGCGACTAAAACAGCAAAAATAGGCAAAGAAGCCCACGGTATGCCCCAAGCGGGAAAGAAGAGCGCTGCCGCGGCGCACCCTAGCACGAGAACGGTCAAATCGGCTGCCACCAACTCACACAGCGTGAATCGATCGAGCACACTTTGTCGCGAGATTGGTTGAGTTGGCGCTCGCGCCTGAGTGCGCCCGGTGACGGCGGTTTCTGCTTCTCCTTCAATCGGACGTGGAATTGGAGGTGCCGAGGTTTGGTGGGTATTGGGCGTAGACGTCGTCGATGAGACTCTGGGAAGTGGTATTGCGGCAGTCCCAAGAATCATGCGGGCATATTGCGAAGGGCTATCTTCGGATCCGGTGTTCCACAGTCGGCTTGTAGTCAATTCGCTCATAGGATTCACAGACTCCGGATTCACAGACTCCGGGATTCACAGACTCCGATACAGGCCTTTCGGCACGGGAAAACGACGCTCCGCGAGAACGGTCCCGAGCAGGGGAACCTGCGCTTTGCTGAGCTGATCCTTGATTTGAGCGGCCACGAGACGTCTGGTTTTATTGGCGGTCAACACCAGCACCAGGCCGTCGCAGGTCTGGCCGATACTCGCCGTGGGCCAGGAAACCGGAGCACACCACAGAATGGAAAAATCGAACTCTGCTGTGAGTTCACGAAGTCGCGATAAGTTCTGATCCGTGATCCGCCCGTGGCCGTCCGCCTGCCAACTCTGGCGAGGGACCATCCAGAGACGGGGTCCGATTGGCCATGTTGACGGCGCAGGACTGGGGGACGGAATCTGCAGCTGGGTTTCGAGGAGGACGGAGTCCGCGTGGGTGTCGATCAGACCCACGTCGTACCTGTCTTCTTCAGCCAGAGCTCGGGCGACGTCGAGGCATAGGGTCGCAGTGGAAGTGGATGCTTCGACCGCGGCGAATCCAACATGCCGCACCGGCCCCGATTCATGCCGAAAGAAAAGTTGCTGAACCAGTGCATGGATCTGCTCATTGTGAACTGAGTGAACCGAGACCGTCGGAGAAACTGCTTTACGCTGGACTCTCTCGCGAATTGGAGTTACGCGTGGCTGCTCAGCGGCGGCGGGTGCTTCGGCGAGAAGTCCTAAGAGACTATTCACTGGACTATTCACCGAACTACCACCTTGGGCCGACCGATACGAGAAGCGAAAGGAAGCACACCCGCAGGCTCGGGCGCCGGCAGCCAGGCCAGCACCGGGACCTCCAATAGGCCGTGGGCTTCGTCGGGAGTGCGGATCGTCGGGTCAAAGTACTCGGTCGTAAAGGCGACGCCGACGCTGAAAGCCATGGCCAGTCCGAAGGCAAGCGCGAAATAAAGGAGGATGGAGTGTTCGGGCAGAGCTGGGGCTACGGGCGGTTCCACGATGGCCACATTAAGGATGCGACGCTCGTCCAGCGCGTCGCCGATGCGCGCTTCCTCGCGTTTGTGAAGGTAGAGCAAGTAGTTGTCCTCCTCGGCCTTGGCGGTGCGCATGAGATCCTGCTGATCCACAGAATCGGATTGCATCTGCTGGGCAAACGTGCGCAGGGACGCGACCTGGGCGGACGCGTCGGATTGCCGGGCTCGCAAGCCATCCCACTGCACCTGGGCCTTCTCCATTTCCATGCGGGCCCATTCATAGTTGGGATCCTTGTCCGTGGTTTCGTCGCGGACCGGGGTGAGCGCTTCGGCGGCAATCTCTGCGCGAGTCTCCGCGATTTCCTGTTCAACTTCCTGCACCGGACGGTAGGACGGTTCAAAGCGGCTCAGAAAATCGGTGCGCTTGAGTTGAAGCTCCAGCAAGTGCGTTTTCATCTTTTCGAGAACTTCCGGATTATCGGCCCAGCGCTTGAGGGTGACCGACCGCGAGGGAAGCGACTTGAGCTGTTCGCCGAGCGACGCAATCCGGCGCTCGGTTTCGACACGATCCTGGTCCATCTGGCGGTATGCCGCGTCCGCTTCTCCTAACTTCTGCAGCGCGATATCGCGTTCCAGCGCCGCCGAAACCACGCCCCGAGCACGAGTAAAGTGCACCAGTTCGGCTTCGGACTGATGCAGTCTCTTTTCATAGGCCGCAGTTTGCTGGTCGAAGAACTGGATTTCCCCCGGTGGCCGCTGGAGATTCGTATGCCTTTGCACGTAGAGAGTAGAAAGAGCGGAGAGTATGCGGGCAGCTCTTTCCGGATCGCTGTCTTTGTAACTAACCTGGATCAGATTCGACTTCTTGAGAGCATCGACATCCAAACGGCGCGACAGCTTGCGAGCGGCGTGTTCGATTTCGGCTGGGCGATCGAGGTTCGGAGTGTCGGCGGGAACAAGTCCCGCAAGTCTCACCACTTGCTTCAGCAGATCTTCGTCGCGCAGGAGCTCGACTTCGGAATTAAGTTCTTCCTCGGTGATATCGGGGCGGGTGAAATCCATGGGGCTGGCGGGCTGGGAAGAGACGACGGGGTCATAGCGTCCCCGGCGGAGTAGAACCATGAAGTGCGATTCATAGCGCGCCGAAAAGAAGACGAACAACATCGTCCCCAACAATAGGAGCCCAAAAGAAGCGCCCACAAGTTGGGGACGCCGGAATAGTGTGGCCGCAAGTTCGCGCGGCGTCGGGGAAAGATTCCTGCGGGAGCCTCCGATCAATTCCGCGGACATGGATCGTACAGCAAAGCCGATCACACCCGGCGGGCTTTATGGGAACTCGCCAGATTTTGAAAAACGCAATCAGTAAATGCTGCCACTCCTCTCTGCTAATACTGCGTCTGCTAATACTGCGCTGGTCTGCTAATACTGCGCTGGGGTCATGTACCAACTCATGGAGCTGGTCGGGACATACTTACGGATCTTTGAAATCCGGCTCTGCGGCACAAAGATAAAATCGCCGGGCTGCAGGTGAAGGTCTTCGTGAAGATCGCGAGAATCCAGCATCTTCTTCACGTCAATTACGTGGGATTCGGCTACGTACGCGGAAATCCGGCGAAATACAACGACCTGCGAATGGCGGGCTTGCTGAGTGAAGCCGCCGGCAATCGCCACCGCTTCATTTACCGTCAGATCCCCTCTTAACTCATACTTTCCTGGCTTTCCCACCTCGCCCGAGGCGAGGAAGTAAGGCTTGTCAAAATCTTTTAAGGTCACGGTAACTTCAGGCTCGTGCAGGAATCCGCGGTAAGCTTTGGCAACCGCCTGTTGCGTCTCGGGGACCGTGAGTCCCTCGACGAACAGCGCGCCCGCACCTTTCAGGGCCACGAAGCCATCGGGTTGCACGGTCAAGGTCTGATTAAAGTCGGGAGAAAAAGTGAAATTTACATCCACGGCGTCAGATTTCGTAAGCCGATAGAGCGGGTGGCGTTCCCCTCCGAATGCAGGATCTCCCTTGCCACCCGCTTTCCCGGGTTGTGTGGCCGCTCGGTTCGTGGAACCGCCCGTGCCCGATCGGTCCTGGCTCTGCGAGCTCTCCGCCGCCGCGATCTTGCCGGTTGGCGAAGCAGAGGACGCAGGCGACGATCCTGGCGACGGTACAGTCTCTTGAGCGGAAGTGACCACGGCTAGCTGCAGGATGAGCATGCCGGCAGCCCCCAAAACGACTTGTTTAGTGACCACATTCATCTCCGGACTCTCACCGTTGCTCCGAACGGCGAACTAAAGCAGCTCGAGCGTTTGAGCTTGTCCCGAAGGTATCGTTCGGTGCTGAGCACAACAAGACTAGGAAAGTACCGTCCACCGCGGTACACGGCACGTTCCCGCCATAGAAAAGGTGATGAAATCGATGGCTGGGCCGCGCAGGTCAGGTTTGCGGCCGTGGGTGCGCGGCGGGTGGAGGAGTGCCGCGGCGAAAGTTGTGCACAAGAGTAGCCCTCCGAAGGTAGGCATGAGGGGCCGGATTCATCACCAACAGAGTGTGATGACGCCTACATCCGATCCATGCGCCTTGGGGCATGATGGGAGTGTGAATACCATACGCTCCGGCAAGCAAGCCACGGGAACCCAGGCGGTCGAAACCGAAACGGTGCAAGTCGTGATCGCCGATTCAGGTCCCATTCAGTCGCAACTCTTAACCCGGGCCTTGAAAGGCCGGCGGGACTTTCAGGTTTCCGCTGTCGCTTTAGAGACCGCGGCTCTCCACGACTTCATGCAATCGAATCCCGCCGACGTGGTCTTGATTGCGGGAAACCACCTGCCGGATTTGAGCCTGCTGCGCTGGTTGCGGGTTTCATATCCGAAAGTCGCGCCTGTGCTGCTGATCGAGAGCGATGACCGCGAACTGGTCGTAAACGCCTTGCGGGCGGGCGCGAAGGGCATTTTTCTTTTTACCCACACTCCTTTTACGATGCTCTGCAAGTGCATCCAATGCGTTTTCCGGGGAGAGGTGTGGGTCAACAGTCAGCAGATGAATTACGTGCTCGACGCTCTATCGGAGGTGCCCACGCTGCGTGTGGTCAATTCCAAAGGAAGAGCTTTATTGACGCCGCGCGAAGAGCAGGTGGTTGCGCTCGTGGCCGATGGCTTGACCAACCGCGGAGTCGCCACCGAACTGGGACTCAGCGAACACACCATCAAGAAATATCTGCTGCGCATCTTCGACAAGCTGGGGATTTCGAGCCGAGTCGAACTGGTGCTCTATGCCATGTCGCACGGCGAACATCGCCCGTCGGAATGGATGCCGAGCACCAACGCCTGAGCGCGCAGGGGGGAAGGTCCAACGAACGATTTTCAACGTACAATGGCACCATGCGGAATGGCAAGGAGATCGTTCGGTGACGAGTTCCGGCTCCCCATCTCAATCCCCGTCCCTAGCCCAGTCCCGTTCCAAAGTCGAGCGCCGGTGGACAGTGATCGCATCCGGCCTGCTCCTTCTGGCGCTGGCCCTGGTCGTGATCTATACCGGGCCGAGTGCTTTCTTGAGTCCCGTCGCTTTGGTAGTGGTGGCCGCAATCGGACTGGCCGCCCTACTGCTCCAGGTGAGGTTTCGCCGCGACCTTCCGAATATACGTCCCCCTCTTTGGCTTAACATCCTCGGCATTCTCTGTGCCTTGGTCTCGGTGTTCGCGGATAACCTCGGGATAACGCGCCGAGCGCTCGATCTGGTGGCGTTTGCCGCCGTGCTCTGCTTCGGTATCAGCGGATCGCTCATCCTGCACG
>JBEKXC010000056.1:0-23561 GCA_049512435.1 Terriglobales bacterium
CACAACAGTGTCGTCACGCTGCCGAACATCACCCACGAGCAGTTGGTCAGCTTCTGCGACCGGGCGCGGCGCAGCTTTTATCTCAGTCCTTCCTATCTTCTCTACAAACTGAAACAGTCACTAAAAGATCGCCGCGAACTACAGCGCAACCTCAAAGGCTTCGTCACGCTTTCGAAGTATCTGTTGCGCGGCAGTCAGCACGAGAAGACCGCGGCGCCCAGGCAGGAGCCAGGGCGTGCTCGCATAACACCCGTCCCGAGTCCTCAAGGCGGCGACTAGAACGTTCTGATGAGACCGCTTCTAGTGTCGAAGGCGGTAAACGGGTATCCCATCGAAGCCACAACAGCATCGATCATCATTCCGACGTTTAATGGCGCCTCCCGCATTGGCCACTGTCTCGATGCGCTTCTGAACCAGACGTCGGGGAAAAACGTAGAAATTCTGGTTGTCAACGACGGTTCAACCGACAACACGGTAGGCGTGGTCGAACGCTCTTCCGGCGTTCGCCTCATCAGCCAGGCAAATGCCGGCCCGGCGGCGGCCCGCAATCGCGGTGCTCTGGAAGCTCGGGGTACGATTATCCTGTTCACCGACGATGATTGCGTCGCGACGCCAGACTGGCTGGACGCCATGCTTGAACCCTTTCAAGATCCAGAGGTCGTGGGAGCAAAGGGAGTCTACCGTACACGCCAAACGAGCCTGGTGGCTCGTTTCGTGCAGATCGAATACGAGGATCGTTATCGCCTGATGAGGAGTCAATCCTCGATCGACTTCATCGATACCTACTCGGCGGCGTTTCGGCGCGACCGGTTCTTGGCGATGAATGGTTACGATATCTCGTTTCCTGTGGCATGCGCCGAGGACATCGAACTCTCTTACCGAATGTCGGCGCGCGGCTGTAAGATGCAATTCGCCCCGAGGGCGATCGTTTATCACACGCATCCGTGCACTCTGGCGCAATACCTCAAGAAGAAATACAAGTTCGCGTTCTGGCGCGTACTCGCGGTGCGCAAAAATCCGCTCAAGGCGGTGAGGGACAGCCACACACCGCAGCTTATGAAACTCCAGCTGCTATTTGCGCCCGTGCTGCTGCTGGCCTTCGCCTGCGATCTGGCGCTGCGGCCGGCGTGGCCTGCATCGCTGCTTGTGCTAGCTGCGTTTCTGGTGAGCACGCTGCCCTTCACCCTCCGGGCGTTCAGGAAGGACGCAATCGTGGGATTGCTTTCCCCGGCACTGCTCGCCGCACGAGCCTGGGCGCAGCTGCTAGGAGTCGCAGCCGGACTGTTCTATGCCCGCCACAAGTCTGCCCAGATCCCGACCAAGTCGGCAGCCTGAACTGGTTAAAGCTCGCGCTCGTGCGGTGGCAAACAGCTGTTTTGTCAGCGGAATCTCTCCGGATTGCCAGTCGGCGCGGCTCTCTGCGGTCTTTCGCTTCTTTCGTTAACACCATCAGTCTGGGCAAAGGCCGTATAGGAAGGGGAGATTTGAAAAGCATCGTCGGGCGAATCTGCGGGGACGAAAGGACGCGGTGGACGCGGGAGCGAACTTGCCATCGGTTGAGGCTTGGTTGTACCTTGCGCGAAAATGTCGCCACCATTTTCCCCAAGAGATTAGAGTACAGATCTTTTGTATGGGCGACCACGAATGCGTCGGGATGATTTCGCCACCAGTTGGGTAGTTCTTCGAATGGGAACCGATGCAGCCACGGTACCGCCTCCTGCTCAGGTGCCACCCGTCGTCCAATCGAATTGCGCTTGAAAGCTTCGAAGACGCGATAAACCCGTTGCTCGGGTCCATGCGCAACGGTCTTTTGTGTCTTGAATAGGCTGGAGCCGGAGACGACCCCAGGCCGGAAAACCCTTTGCTTCGAACCAGCGGAGTGGAAGCGCCGGATCGCATTCCGTGCTTGCCGCTACCTCTGACCGACCGGAGTACATGCTTGGTGTATTCTTCTTATGATACCTGGCAGATGAGCGTCGAATACAAGGATTGACCGATCGATTCGCTTCCATGAACTTAAGCATGCTCTTCGTCAATAATGCCCCTTCCAAACCTCTGTCGCTTGCGCTTCGGATCAGGGCGCGGCGTCCTGCCAGGGCATTCTCAAGCGGGTCTGAACGAAGTCGCCGGATCCTTGGATGAGCGCGTTCCTGTTTTCTGCAGTTCGTCATGTGCAACTGGCTTTAGGGGTCGGCCAAGTCCAGGATCGCGTCCAGGGGCGCGACGTACGAATTGTGCGAGGCATTTTTTCCGGATTGGCTGGACGAGGGGTGGCGACCCTTGTCAGCTTCATCTCCGTTCCTCTAACCGTGAGATATCTCGGACCGGAGAGGTATGGCGCGTGGGTAACGATCAGTACGGTCATAGCCTGGGTGGCTCTTGCCGACTTCGGCTTGAGCAATAGCCTGACGAACGCGGTTTCCGAAGGGTATGCGAAGAACAGCCAGGATCTGGCGCAGAGTTATGTTTCTGCTGCATTCTGGTCCTTAACGGGGATTGCAACCGTACTGGCTCTTATATTTTTCTGCATTTGGCCGAGCGTGCCCTGGGACCGAGTCTTCAATGTGCAAACCGCACAGGCACGCAAGGAAGTGGGCCCGGCAGTGGCGATTGCCTTTGGGATTTTTGTAATGAATTTTCCCGTTTCAATCGTCACGAAAATCTACGGGGCATATCAAGAGGTCGCCAAAGGTAACGCATGGTCCGCGGCAGGCAACCTTCTCGGCCTGGCCGCCTTGATCACGGTTACGCAACTCAAAGGAGGCTTGGTCTCTTTGGTGATTGCCGTGTCCGGCGCGTTATGGCTTGTAAACGTGGCAAGCGCGGTTTGGTTGTTCGCGTGGTCGAAGCCCTGGCTCCGCCCCAGGCCGGACCGGGTGACGTTTCCCGCCATGCGAAAACTGACGTCGCTCGGAGGGATGTTCTTTGCCATTCAAATCGCCGCACTCGTTCTGTTCCAGACCGATAATCTTATTATTGCCCATTACCTGGGCGCGGCCGCTGTGACTCCTTATAGTGTGACCTGGAGACTGTTTACCTACACGGCGCTTTTCCAAATCGTGGCCAGTCCCTCGTATTGGCCAGCTTATGCGGAAGCATTTTCACGTGGCGACCGGGCCTGGGTGCGGCACAGATTTCGAATAAATCTCCGAATCTCTATCGGATCGACGCTGGCACTGGCGCTCCCGCTCGTCTTCTTTGGGCAGTGGATTATTCGGAAATGGGCCGGGAGTGTGGCAGTTCCTCCCGCAAGCCTTCTGCTGTGGATGGGAATCTGGAGCTTGATCTACAGCGCGATGAACTCCCAATCCTGTGTGCTCGCAAGCTCGGGCAGAGTTAAAATACAAGTGATTTATTCGATCGCAGCATCCGTCGTTAATCTCATTCTTTCGATTGTGTTGGTGCAAAGGCTTGGGCTCGTCGGTGTCATCATGGGAACAGTGGGCGCGTTCCTGATTTGTGTAGTGGTTCCGCAGACGGTTGAGGTCGAACGCAGTCTGCGCGAGTAATGGCTCCCTGACCGGGGAGACCTTTGAATAGGACAACGAGGATCGAACTTGCTGGATTCCGAGCCGTTGCGTCGCATCAGGTCCTACTTTACGCGGCAAGTTCACGCAACCACTGATGTCTCCCTTCTTTTGCTTGGGCGTATGGCGAGTCGGCAGGTTCGTTCGATGGCAGCCGTCCCCTCGCTGGATAAAGTCGAGTTTAAAGTTTTTTCCCAGTGGGGAGAGGACGGAATTGTTGACTGGCTGATCGAGCGAGCCGAGATTCCTCCGCATCTGCAGACTTTCATCGAATTTGGAGTTGAATCCTACGCGGAAGCCAATACCCGATTCCTCCTGCAGAATCGCAACTGGCGCGGACTCGTACTGGACGGCAATCCGCAGCAAATTGAACGCCTCCAGAAAGAGACGCAGCTGTTCTGGGGCTATGACTTGACTGCGAAATTTGCTTTCATCACGCGGGAAAACATAAATGATTTGTTCATTGAAGCTGGTTTCTCCGGAGAGATTGGACTGCTGAGCATCGACATCGACGGGAATGATTATTGGGTGTGGGACGCAATTAGCGTGGTTCGCCCGGTTATTTGCATCTGTGAGTACAATGCCGTTTTTGGCGACGTCTGGCCGATATCGATTCCCTACGAGCCGCATTTCGTTCGGACTCGCCCTGAATTCAGGGGCCTGTATTTTGGGGCGTCCATTTCGGCGCTCCAGTCCCTCGCTAGTCGCAAAGGATACCGATTTCTGGGCACGAATTCGGAAGGGGTGAATGCATTTTTTGTACGGGAGGACTATGCCTCTCGCTTTGACTCAGCGCTGACGAAACCGATGGCGTGGCCCTCCAGGTTCCGTGAGTCTCTGGATCAGTCCGGGCGGCTATGCTTTGCTCGAGGACTCGAACGTACGCATTTGATTCGCGACCTTCCTGTGGTTAACACTGAGACCATGGAGAAACACTCTATTGGAGGATTGACGCCCCTCTATAGCAATGATTGGCTGCACATCCTTGAACTAAAGGGGGTTCCAGGAAAGGGCTCGATGGTGCCTCCTCGATGAGAATTGCGGTTTGGCATAACTTACCGAGTGGGGGCGCCAAACGGGCTCTTTACGATCAGGTCCGAGGGCTCGTTGCACGAGGTCACGAAGTGGAAGCGTGGTGTCCGCCCACTGCGGATCAGGACTACTTACCCCTGGGCGACTTCGTGCGTGAGCATGTCGTGCCCTTGAGGCTGACGGTTCTTGCCGAGCAGGTTATTCCTCTTTCGCGGAAATTACGCCCGCTTTATTGGAGCACGCGGCTTCGCTTGAGAGCCATGGACCGACACTGTCTGGATTGTGCTCGGCAGATCCATGCCCAGGGATTTGATTTGTTGTTCGCCGCCTCTTGCATGTTCTTTCACACACCGCAAATCGCCCGACACGTCAGGATTCCCAGAGTCCTTTATTTGCAAGAGCCAAATCGGCCAGTTTACGAGTCTTCGCCCGAATTGCCTTGGGTGTCCATGTCGTGGACGGGAAGGGATTTGCTCGATTTTCATTTCTGGGAGAGGGCCGTGAAGCGAAAACTAAAGTTTCCCGGCATTCGGCTGCAAGCGCGGGAGGAGCGAATCAGCGCGATGGCATTTGACCGGATTCTGGTTAATTCTTTTTTTTCACGCGAGAGTGTCCTGAGAGCTTTCGGGGTTGACTCCAAAGTTTGTTATTTGGGGGTCGATACTGAACGGTTCGCCTGCCAAAACAGGAAGCGTGAAAGTTTTGTCGTCTGCGTGGCAGCGTTATTACCCAACAAAAATATTGAACTCCTTGTAGCCTCCTTAGCAGCAATTTCCTCGCCTCGTCGTCCCAAACTGGTCCTGATCTGTAACATGATCTCGCAACCCTATCTGAATCGAATACAAAACCTGGCCGACAAATCCGGTGTCGATTTCGAATTGAAACACAGAATCACAGACGCGGAACTGATTGACCTTCTTAATCGAGCGTGGATGATGCTTTACGCTCCCCGTTTAGAGCCATTCGGATACGCTCCACTCGAAGCCAATGCCTGCGGGCTCCCGGTCATAGCTGTTGCGGAAGGCGGAGTAAGAGAAACCATTCAGGACGGAATCAACGGCCTGTTGGTTGAACACGAGCCCCACAATATAGCTGAGGCAATTGAGCTCCTGCTGGCTGACGACGCACTTCACCAGCGCTTAAGTCATGGAGCCCGCCAGGTGGCTCAGTCGAAGTGGTCCCTCGACAGCTCTGTGGACCGTCTTGAACGTAGGCTGAAGGAGGAATTAAGCAGGTTACGCCCTGAAGTTCGGGGGGAAAACCACGTGGATTCCTTGTTGGTGCATCCTGCTCGAGTCCAGCCCTAGCATGGCCGTTAAACTCCGGGACTTACCAAATATCGAACCGAATACGTTTGGGGAGAACTTGGAGCGTTTCTCCGGCTTGCAGGATAGCTCCTTCAGGAGCACCACAAGTGCATGAGGCGGAACGATCGTTTCGCGGAACTGATTCAGGTTGACCCGAGGAGCCGTCGAAATGACAGCGCAATCTGTCTGCGCCGTGATCGTTACGTACCACCCGAGCGCTAGGATGCTGGAGAACCTCCCCCAGGTTCTCGCCCAGGTTCGGGGACTGGTTGTGATAGACAACGGCTCGAGCGTCGAGGAATTGGGCCCACTGCGGGAGAAAAAGCGCTTGCTCGGATTTCAATTAATCGAGAATGGGGAGAACCTCGGCATCGCCGAGGCCTTGAATCAAGGTGCACGCTGGGCTCACAGCCAGGGCTATTCCTGGGTGATTTTCTTTGATCAGGACAGCGGGATCACCGATGGTTTCATCCGCCATATGTTCGCGACCTGGGAGTCCCATCCTGACCGTGAACGGGTGGGTTCGATACACCCCAGGTATGTTGATCCGGCCACCGGTATCGAGGCAGCGGTTCCGCGCGCCAGCGACGGCAGCCCAGTCCTGCCCATGACTTCGGGATCGCTAATGCCGGCATGGATCTTTGACAAGATCGGATGGTTCGCCTCCGAGTACTTCATTGATGCTGTCGACTGGGAGTACTGTTTTCGCATCCGGGCAGCGGGTTATCTCATCGTCGATTCAAGGCAAGCCAAGCTGCTCCACTCTCCGGGCAGTCCCGCAAGAGTCACGATCCTTGGCCGGACTTTCCATCTCAGTCACCACAGTGCCATCCGACGCTATTACATTTCCCGTAATTCGATTGTCCTCTGCAGGAAATATTTCTTCTCATTTCCCGGCTGGATTCTGACTGTTCTCTACAGGCACTTGCATGAGACGATCGTGTGCCTGCTGGCGGAGGAGAACCGCGCCCGCAAGTTCCGCAACTTCCTGCTGGGAACCTGGGACGGCTTGTTCGGCAGAATAGGAAAACGAGAAGGGTTGTGAAGAGTGCGATCTGGTGCGAATCCGAGCAATCCAACAAGATCTCGATCTGGTTCTTTCGTCGACGTGAATGACAGGCTAGCACTGCAGTTCTAGGGAACGACATAACCCAGGAGCTCGTCCGTGGTCTTGCCCTCGCATTTCGAGTCTTGGCTAACGAAATGATCGTGCCCCGTGCTGCAGCGGTACAAGGCCACCGAATTGAGTCCGGAAGGCGGTTGGGCGAATGCATAGCCGTCCTTGCCGAGCATCCGCTGACCTTCGCAAGTCATATCTAGCGATACAAAGTAGTCTTCTTCTCCTGCCTTGCAGCCATAGAACGCGACCGTTGCCCCGTCCGATGGATTCGCATAGAGATAGCCAAGGATCTCCTGCCATTGAAACCCGCCATTCGGGTCAGTCCAACCCGTAGTAACTTCATGGACGATGCCATTGAAATACCGATTGAAGGGAATCGTTGCGCTCTGTGCCGGTGACCACTCCATGGGCATGAGGATCCAGTTTCCAACCCCACCCGAGACCCCTGCCTCAATCGGAGTCGCTTCCCAGTTCGGCGGGGGATAAGAGATGGAAGTGTACATCTGGATCGTGGGATAGGACCCCACATCGATGTTGCCGTAAAGGTCGCGCACGAAACCAGCGATGAAGTTTGATTCGAAGCCAGTTGCATTTGTGTCCATCGTGACTAACCGTTGCCACGGCGTGACTCCCGTTAAGAGCGCGTCCTGCGGGATCTTGTACAGCTCAATGCCGTATTGTCCGCGCTCCACTACGTCCCCGGTGGTCGATGGCGGGCGAAGGGGGCGATTGAAAACGGCGTACCATTCATCCGCTCTCGAGTCGTAGGACATGTCTCCCCAAGTGGCTTGGGGATCGTCAGCATCCAACCCGTAGGAGGTCAGCGTCCCTTGGACTGTGAAATGCACGCCATCGGTTGAAACCGCGGCTATGTGATGCTCTGTGGGATTGCTATCCTCATAAAACATACGGATTGCGGATCTCTGATCGGCGTTGTAAACAGCCGGCTGGCCCACGCCGTATCCGGCCTGGGAGGTTGAGGAGATAATCGGCTGTGGGTACTTCTTCCAGACCAGGCCATCTTTCGAAAAGGCGACACCGATACGATTGTTGGTCCCGTTCATCGCTCCGAAGCCTACGTAGTACATCGCGAAGCGATAAGTCTCTCCGTCGCCGAGAGGGTTCACGAAAACACCGCCAATTACCTTCGGATTGCAAGTGAAAACAGAATCCCATCCACCGGGAGTTTCGGCCAACACCAATACTGGCCCGAGGCTTGCGAGTGTCGACATATTGATGGCTTCAAAATAGATTGCATCTGACGCCTGGGAATTGTCATTGGGATTGACGCCCCAGCTACACCACCAGAACTGCCTTGTATCTCCGGTCTCAATCACCGAGGGTGAATAGTTATATCGGCCAATGTTACCGACCGCTCCCTTGGGAAGCGACGGAGAGGTCGAACAGCGAGTCGTCACCAGCAGGATACTCAGGAAAACTAAAATTGAGCACGTCGTGACAACGCGGTTCCTGGAAACACTCATGCCTGCCCTCCAGGGTTTTTGCGCATGTCGATTTGCGACTGAACGGACGGTTCGTCCGGCAGCAATGGGTGCGCATAGATAACTTGGTCTTGCGGGTAATGGAAATGCAGTTCCAGACGCGACGGATCCGACTTCGGGAACGCCGAACATTATATTAGATTGCCTTTTTCGCGCAAGGCTTCTCGCCCGACAAGCCCGACAGGATCAAAGGCTGCAAGTGTCAAGACTCGTTAGGACGCGTAAATAAATAAAGGTATCAACCATCCTTATCCTTCGACGATGTCGGGGCTAATGAGGTCTGATGACATAGTTCCATTCGCCATGAAACCTATCAGGTTGAAGATTGATGCCCTTCATCTCTTCTTTGGTGACTTTGCGGCCGGTTGGATATTTGCAACGGTCCAATCGGCATGTCACTTTCAGCCCTTTCGCAGTCGTCGTCTTAGCAATGAGATGGACGACGGTTTCGTAATCTCGCAGTGGTTCGCCACGCCAATTCGACGAGATGAAGGAAAAAAGGCGGTGCTCGATCTTGTTCCACTTGCTCGTCCCTGGGGGAAAATGACAGACCGAGATGGGCAGGCCAGTTTTATCCGCGAAGGTCTGCAACTCCAGTTTCCACAGGCGCAACCGCCAGCCATTGCTCCCCCCGCCGTCGGCGGTAATCAGGATCTTAGTTGCCGCCGGATAGAGCCGTTTGCCTTCCTGGCGCCACCATCCCCGGATGGACGCCACCGCAAACGCTCCGGTGTCGTGATCGGTCCCGACATTGACAAACCCCGTGTTGCGCCCGATGTCGTAGATGCCATAGGGATAGGCACGCGGCACGTCGGGCGTGGGAAAATCGTGCCCGCGAACCTTCCTCGGCCGTTTTGCTGGAAGCCATTGCTGGCCGGCGTTATTGTAGTTGCCGATGAGTTCTTTCTTCTTGGGATCCACCGAGATCACGGGGCTGCCCTGCGCCAGGCATCTTTTCACCGCGGCATTGATATACCGAAATTGCGCGTCGCGGTCGGGATGGTCTCGCCCCTCCTCCGTCTTCCGGTTGCTCTGGAGACTGTAGTTCAGGCCGTGCAGAAGCTGAGCGACCTTCGCATGGCTGACCGGATGTTTGTGCCGATCCAACTCTTTCGCAATCGCCCGCGTGCTCTTACAAATCCATCGCAGCGCCGATTCCGGGTCGCCCCGTGTTTGATGATCGATCATCTCTTCCAAGGTATCCACGAGCCGCGGGTCCGACACCGTAATGCGTTTGCGTCCAGCTCCGGGGCGGCGGATGCGGCCTTCCACCAACGCGGCACCCGCTTCGATATCACGGATGCCTTTGGCAATCGCCTTGCGCGACAGTCCGCACGCACGGCGGACCAAACTCACTCCCCCATAGCCCAACGTCTTCGCTTCGCTAGCCGCCATGAGGCGCCGCGTCCGTTCGTCCAACAAAGGCCACACAGAATGGAACTTAGCAGTCAGCTCGGCAAGACTGTCCATGCTCAGACAGCATAACAACCATTAGCCCAGGATGCTACCTTTATTTATTTACGGAGCCTTAGAGTGAGAAATGCCCCCTTGATGAATATTGTCGTTGCAACTCGCAGGGAAGCGAAGGCCTGGAGTTCAGGGCGAAGCGGAAGTGCGCATCCCGACGAGCGCTGCGAGAACCGGGCCGAACCACGGCGTCATGTTTTGATAATCTTGCTGGCGGGGATGGTCTGGCCTGGCTTTCCTCACCGCACGGGCCAGGCAGCAGACGGCTGGGCGGCGGTTTTTCTGGATCGGCTTCTGCAGCTGGGTCAACCGTTCTGATCTTCAGTCCGATGCGAGGATGCTTCGCGCAATTGTGGCGACCATCTTCCTTTCGGTGGCTCTTGAGGATGGTCTAGACGATGCCGTGGCTCGGGCAGCTTTAGCCGGTGCGGGCCACCCCTTTAGGGAATTTCGTCTCGGCCGCAGGCGGATTCAGCCACCCCTTGCGGGCGAAGCGGGAAAGCGGCGTATTCGATTTGAGCCAAACTTTAGAGTCCAGGTACAGCGGATAGAGAAAATTCATGAAACGCAGCGGCAATGACAAATGCAGTTCTGCGCCGGGTGTTTCGAGCACGTACCCGGTATCGACGAGCAGATTCCCGATGCTTGACTCGATGTCTCGAAGCTGGGATGGAGTAAAGATGCGCCTCCAGCGGCCGACGCTGTTGGCGTCGGTTTCCTTGCTATCCCCGCGAAATGAACTATTGGGATCGCGAACCGACCCGAGAGCCACTCGCTGGATGCGATCGTAATCCAGATCGTGCTCGATAAACATCCCGACGCGCGCTAGCGTTTCGCGCGGACTCTGCACTAGATCCTCGTAGTGAAGTTCCATGTAATCGCCGCCCAGCTTCTGGCCATAACGGCGGCCCTTGCTAACCATCCATCGCCAATAGATCGCCGGCGCGACGCACGCGCGGGCGCGATCCCAGGGCATCGGACCGAACATGCCCCTGCGGTGCATGGAGGCGGTCACGTCGCGGCCATCGCGGATAATGTGAATGATGAGCGCATCGGGGATGAGCCTCTTGATCAACGGAAGATAGAGCAAGTGCGACGGCGTAGAATCAGCCCAGCGGCGCGCGCCTTGCCTGCGGGCGACGGCTTCCAATAGGATACGCAGGAAGTCGCCGGCATTTCGGCACTCTTCCATCACCCTCTCTCTGATTTCTTCGGGATCGGCCCCGCTCTCGAGAAACACCGCGCTGGCCAAGTAGGCGTCCAGCATCCGCCGACGATTGCGTCGCTTTGCGAGACTGCCGAAGCACACCCCGAGCAGGTTAAAGGCGTTCGTTTCCGAATGACTTACAGCGAACCCGCCGGCGGAAAGCAGCAAGTAGTACAGGTACTTGGTTCCACAACGTCCACTGCCCAGCACAAAGACGGGAGCCGTCGAACGCTTGCTCGGCTCTCTCGTGTCCCCCGCGGGCGGATTCTGAACAAAGACGCTGGCCTGCTGCAAGTCCCGGATTCCCCTCTTTACCCTCTCCAGCCCATCTACAAGAACGAATCGACGCCGCCTACACTCACTTGGGCGATTGCCGCATGATCGTCGAGCACGCTTCTCGAACTCCCGACCGCAGAATTCTACCAGACCGATTAAGTCATCCAAAGGCATGCCGCGCGCATTATTTTCTCCCCGGAAGGGCGCACGCCTTCAGCGGAAGCCAGGCCAGCGGGGTTAATCGGCAACCTGGCAACGTATTCCAGTTGTCTCGCGCCGTCCAGGCATCCAGAGACGTCAACTCAAGATTACATTCCACGAGATGATCACCGTGTCGATGGTTTGGATAAGCCCAAAGTCACGCCCATCCAACGCAACAGCGTTCAACCCGTTTTTGGTTCCAAACCAGGCTGGAGCTAACTTTGTATTGGTAGGTCTGCTGATGCTCTAATTAACGTGCATCCTTCAACCTGCGGCCGCCGAACGCTCGGACAGAGACGTTCCGCCGACGGTCGAAGGTGGTGATGGGTCGGTGCCAGAAATCCAATGTGAGATGGTTCGCCGCAGAACGGTGATGCGATGCTCCGGCTCTATAACAAAATGTAAGGAGCAGCCCTACGAGGTGCACCGCGCCGCGATGTGGAACGATCTTGGCATTGAGCGCGCCGGGCAAAGTCCGTTTGATCGATTGGGCGCCATCAGCAAGCATCCGCGAAGACATCAGCCACGGCGAACACCAACAACTGCACCATCCGCCGAATGACCGTCCTCAAAGTGGACCAAAGTGCCTCCTGGAGCCTGCAGAGCAGCACCTTGTGCTCTATGCGGCTCGGGCATGTGCAACAGCACGGTATCTCGCGACGGGCAGTCCAAATTGTCCCTTTGAACAATCCTTGAGAAAGTCCCCCAAAGAACGAGCGAATCGCCTGGGGAAACCGTACTTCAACGACAGCGAACGGTTCTTAAAGACGGTCACGTCGCAAAATCCAGCCGCTCGACACAAACCCTCAACCGCCTTGCCGTTAGGTGACCACCAGTTTGAGGCGTCGTTGTTGAGTTCTCGCCCTGGGAAAAATTCGCACATCGGTCGGCTTCTCAGCCCCAGCACCCCCATGGCTTCGGTCTCAACGACCACTACCCCTCCCGGAGCGACGACGCTGCGAACTCTTTTCATCGCCAACAAAGGGTTTTCCATGTGATACAGAACCCCCAAAAAAAGCACCAGATCGAACCGGCCCAGTTTCGCCAAGTCCATTGTTATGAAATCACCGACCACCGGTTCAACCTTACTTCCTAAGATTTTTCGCGCCAAATCAAAAGGCTTGCGCCCCGGCAATTCGTCGGGACGCCAATGGCGGGATTCATGCGGTGCCGGAATCAACTTCCCGTTCTGTTTTGATTCCCGCCAGTCCTTCATATAGGCAGCCATGTCGGCGGACCAAACATAATGGTCTAGCGCCACCACCCGGCGGGCCCCTAATTTTTCAGCGGCAAAGGAAAAATAACCATCGTAAGCGCCAATGTCCAGCACTGACTTGCCCTGCAAATCTGGCAGCCGCAACAAAGATAATTGCCGACGGAGCGTCTCTGGAGTAGCGCGCCCTGGGGTAATAACCGTCGGTGACAGTTCGATCGAATGAAACCACTCTGGACACTCTTTCAGGATTGTTTCCAAAGTGAAGTCCATTCGTTTCCCCCGAGGCAAACCTAGCGCAACCCGTGCGCTTTGAAATTTAATAGTTTGGTGGACGAGAGGGGATTGGAATCCCCGGCCTCCTCGTTGCGAACGAGGCGCTCTCTCAGCTGTGCTACTCGCACACGAGTAGCAGACACGGAGCAATCTTAGCAGAGCCTATCTGCGTTTCCAACCCGCGTGCGGTAATGTTCTTTCTTTGTGGGAGCCCAGTGCTCCCGGGCCATTCTTCAGAGGAGTCTTTCGCAGTTGCCTCTACTTCACGAAGCTCAGCGAAACAGAGCCGCTACCACCACTGCCCGCAAGACAGCCAATGCACAGCGGGACTCACTTCGGTGAATTTCGCCGCGACTTGAGCATCGACAGTAACTCGTTGTTTTTCCGGTTTCATGGCATCCTCGCAAGGCTGGAATTACGAATTGCGGAATCCAACAACAGGGCGGATGTTGCAGAATCGGAGCAGCAATCATGGATGCTGATGTGGTTGCTGTTGCGATGTTAAAGTCTCCGTCGTCAGATACGTCAGAGTGACCCTGACATACCTCTCGCCTGTATTTGCTTTTGTCGTTGGATTTTAGCGAATCAGCAAGTCCTTCCCGATACTGATCCACCCTCCCGAATAGCGCCAGTAGCGGAGGTTCAAGATTTCCTGGAGAACCTTCGGGATCCGCGCAATTTTGCTACGGGGCAATCGCACGCGATGCTCCAGGTGCGAGATTTTGCCATCGATCTCCTGCAAAGCGTAATCAGCATTCTGGAAATCCGGCCTCCGCCTTTCCAGCCACTCCCGGATTCTTCGGACTCGTTTCAATTCTTCAAGATACGCATCTTCGCCTCTGCTTCTTGCATGTGCCATTCTTGCCTGAAAGATTACCGGTGGCAGTCCCGATTGTTGTCCCTGATGCCGACGATACTGCATGAGAGGATCTGCAATTAAGTCGAACTGGCCGCGCGCTGCCAGCAGGAAGGATATCCAACGGTCGTGAATATCATCCGAGGGAATCGGAGACACGAAATCGAAAAGATTCCTCCGGAATGCCATGGTTGCGCCGGTCACGACGGGATGTCTCACTAAAACATTCAGAGCGTGACCATTCGCGAACTGCCGCTGTTTTCGAAGATCAAAGGAAAAGCTAGACCAAAGCCGGACTCCCAGCAAGCGGGAATCGTGGTCAATCAGATCGGCATCGCTGAACGCCGCCACGGTTGCGCTCGAATGCAGGAAGGCTTTTTCAATCCGGCCTAATTTGTACCCGTACCAAACATCGTCTTGATCTGCCAGGGCGACGATCGCACCTTGGCATAACGAAATAGCTTGCTCGAAGTTCTTGGTGGAACCGAGATTCTTATCATTGACTACAAATCGAGTGGGGAAGGCCGCGTGCTGGGCAAAATCCCTTACGATTTCGGCGGAACCGTCTGAAGAACCATCATCACAGATCACCAACTCGTCCGGAAGCCTATCTTGGCTGGCGATGCTATCGAGTTGAGCGCGGAGAAAGCGTTCTCCGTTAAACGTGCACATGGCAACCGAAATGCTAAGACTCAAGCTCTTCCTCTCCCTAAGTGAAGCGCGCTACTCTGGGTCGCTCCAGCATTCTACATGGATGCCGGATGTCAGGAATCGCGGTCTGAACTACCCGAGTCGTTGTATTTTTGGAGTTCATCGTTCCAGCCCTGAACATCGTCGGCCGCAAGCTTCTGCTAGTATTTCTATTCAAGGGGGTGGGAGTCGCCGCGATGGGCAGGAATCGCCTGAGGCCGGGAGAATGATAGCGCAATCTGTTTGTGCCGTGATTGTTACCTATCATCCGACCCTCAAGATGCTTGAAAATGTCTCCAAGATTCTCGCCCAGGTGCAGGGGCTGATCGTAGTGGACAACGGCTCAAGCCCTGACAAGCTGGCGCCGGTGCGGGTGATGAGCCAGACCTTGGGCTTTGAGCTGATCGAGAATGGAGAAAACGTGGGCATAGCCGAGGCTTTGAATCAAGGTGTGCGCTGGGCTAGAAACAGTGGCTATCCCTGGGTTATTCTTTTCGATCAGGACAGCAGGATCACCGAGGGCTTTATTCGGCAGATGTTTGCGGACTGGAAATCCCATCCGGAGCGCGAGCGGGTGGGTTCGATTCACCCGAAATACTTAGACCCAGACACGGGAACGGAGCCGGTGGTGCGACGGGCTAGCGATGGTGGTCCAGTATTTTCCGCCACGTCAGGAGCGCTGATGCCGGCATGGATCTTCGATAAAATCGGAGGTTTTGCGTCCGAGTATTTCATTGATTGTGTGGATTTTGAGTACTGCCTCCGCATCCGCGCTGCCGGCTACCTTATCGCCGACTCCAGGGAAGCTGTGCTGATGCATGCATCCGGTGGCGCGAGTGAAAGCCTGAGTTTTCTGGGATTCGGTTTCCGACCGACTCATCACAGTGTGGTGAGGCGATATTATATGTCGCGCAATCGAATTGCTCTCTATCGGAAGTATTTTCGCGTTTTTCCTCGCTGGATTTTGCAATCCATGAATGATTCCTCGCGGGAGACGATCAAATGTTTCGTCGGCGAGCAGGATCGCGCGCCTAAGTTTCGAAGCTTCCTTCTCGGTATCTGGGATGGTCTGTCCGGCAGGATGGGAAAGCGAGATCTGGGAAGCGAGTCTCATTGAGTTTGATTCCCAAAGTTGCATGCATTATTTTGAACTGGAACGGTTGGCAGGACACGATCGACTGCCTCGCCGCGCTACAAGAGTGTACCTACCTGCAGGTGACTGTGATCGTTGTGGACAACGGGTCTACTAACGATTCGGCTGCGAGAATACGGGCTGCTCATCCCGATGTAGTGCTGCTTGAAAGTGGGCAGAATCTGGGCTTCGCGGGCGGCAACAACATCGGAATTCGCTACGCTCTCGCTCATGGCGCGGAGTATCTCTGGCTGTTGAATAACGACACCAGGCCGGCTGCCGATGCGCTCCCGGCGCTTGTCGCAAAAGCCTTGACCGATAGAAAAATTGGCGCCGTTGCCTCGATCTGCTACTACGCGGATGCTCCATCGACCGTTCAGGCCTGGGCGGGCTCGCGCGTGAATCTATGGATTGGGCATGCGCGTCTCACCACCGTGCCCCACGAAGATGATTGGTTTGATTCACTCAACGGCGCCAGCATGCTGGTCTCGCGTGGGGCCCTCGCAGATGCCGGGTTGCTCGACGAGGGATTTTTTCTTTACTGGGAGGATACCGAATATTGCCTGCGCCTGCGCAAGAAGGGATGGCGGCTTGCCGCCGCCCCGGATTCCCGCGTCCTGCACAAAGTGAATGCCAGCACGGGTGGAAACGGGCTTATCATTGACCGTCACTTCACCGCTTCTGGCCTGCGGCTCCTGCGGCTTCATTCCCCTGTGCCTCAGTTGGCCTCTTTCATATTCCTGACCGTGCGTTTTTCTCGACGTCTGCTGCGGCTCCAGTTTGCACGCTGCAGGAGCGTGTGGCTGGGCACGCAAGACTATTGGAGGGGGCTTCCGTTATCCTCTAGACAGTCTTTCCCTGGGATGGCGCCGGGCGTATATCCCGGCAGTCGGAAGCACGAAGCGCGCAAATGAATGATCTCCTGAATCTTTCGTTCCGTCGTCTCGCGGCATTTCTAGTAGTCGTTCTTCTCTTCCTTTTGATTGTGGATGCCGCCGTTCTTCAGTTGCAAATGTATCTGACGGGCGGAAACATCCTGGTGGGTAATTTCATATTCAAGATCGCGGTGTTGGCGATCGCCGGCCTTGGTTTCTTCATTTATCCGAAACTTCAACACACCGGGCTGCCAGTACTCACATGGTTGCTCTGCATCGCCTATCTGGTCGGCGACATGCCACATCTTATGTCCGGGCGCGGAATGACCCTGGTAGATGTCTTGCAATCGTACAACGCATACTATGCCTTAGTTTTAATTGGCCCGGTATTGTTGGCATTTCGTGGCGCGGTTTCCGAGCGCGCGATTATACGCTGCGCTATGTTCCTTTTGTATCTCTGTGCAATCATAGGCCTCGCCCAATACCTGACACGTCAGCCGCTCCTGTTCACCGACAGCAGCGATGGGGCCTTCCACATAAATAGCTGGACCTTTTTCGATAACGTCCGGGCCTTTAGTTTGTTTTCATCATCGATGAACTTCGGTTTGTTCTGCGCGTTTACCGGCGCGCTGGGAGTGGCTCTGTATCGGCAGAATCCGAAGAAGGGGGGCTTGCTCGCCGTGGTGTCGGCAATTGCGTGCTACGCTACGCTGACCAGGCTTTCCTACCTGGTTTTTGCCTGCGCTTTCAGCTATGCCCTGGTCCTCACCTTCGGTAAGAAGGCAGGGCGGGGGCTTTGGTACCCTCTTCTTTACTTTGTATTGGGTATCTCGACCATGTTCGTCGGATTGATTTCCTTTACTGCAGAAGAAAGCAATTTGCAGGACACAGGGTCCCTCATTATGCGAGTTGGGCAGTGGGGTTTTTATGCTGAACTCATCCTGCAATCGAGTGCGACTGATAAGGTGTTCGGCCTCGGCATCGTTCAAAACGAAAAGCTCAGTGCGGATTTCCCGATGCTCATCGATTGCGCTCCTCTGGCGCTGGTCTTGCACCTCGGCATAGTCGGGCTGATGCTCTTCGGTGCTCTATTGGTCCAGATGTGGCTTTATTTGCGCCGCGAGGCGCTAGACAGTAGGCAACCACTTGCCATAGCGGCAGCCAGTTTTTGGGCGACGCTGGCGTGTGCGGGTATTTTTAACATCGTGTTCAGTTCATTCGGAGCGATATTTGCTCTTGCCATTCTGTGCGCTCATAAAAATAAGGCGATCATCCACCATCAAGAAAAGAGAAGAAGCTCCGACGGCGGCGGGCTTAAGAGATTACTGCCAGACCACGTTGGAACTCTCAAACAGACTTAGGCCTCCAGGTCGTTTCCGGGGACTGGCGGGAAGATCCGGCAAAATGTCCACGACAACAGCATTCGCTGTAGCTGCCCTGCTTTTGATGTTCGGGCCGCTGCTTGAGGCCCAACTAACCGTTCCGATTACGTCTGACGGCTCTGACATTGGGGCGCAGATCAACGCTGCCTTTTCCGCCTGCCGCTACAACTGTGTTGTTGCCGTGCCTCCGGGAAACTATTTCTACTCCACCACGATTCAGATGACCAGGCCCTCTCAGTCCCTGATTGGCGCGGGGAGTCTTTTGACAATTTTGAATTACACGGGGTCGGGGGACGGAATTGAGTGGCAAATGAATCCGTTCACGGTCGAGAAGGCGGGAATCCTCAGGGGATTGTCGGTTGTCGGCACCTCCTCCGCCGCGAACTGTGTTCACTCCGGATCTCTTGACGGTTCAACCTGGGAGGATGTGACGGTTTCCGGCTGCACGGGAGCGATGGCGAATGGCATTCTTTTGGAAAACGCCTTGATCGGGCGCACGCGGGCATGGACGGAGCGTACTTCCATGCACAATGTCCACGTCGGGTACACCAACCAAGCCGCTCCTATTCCCGGCAACACGAATGGCTTGGTGTTTAGCGTGAACGGGGGTACCTACAGTTTTGGTTACAGTGATTTAGACGTGTGGTTCAATGTGGAATCGAATCAGATTGGGGTGCTGGTGGGCGCGTCGGCGCAACTGTACCACTCCACGATCAATCTCAAAGGGAATATGGATACTGGTCCTGCATCGTTCCTTACGGTGAACGGCGATCTGTTTCAAAGCACCTTGAGTCTGTTTGCGGAAGTTAACGCGGGATCGTTCCCAAACGCGATTCATGTCGGTTCGACCGGCCTGGTGAATGCTCAAGGCACAGCGCAAATCTGGGATGGATCAGGGCCGGGAGGGATAGCCGTGCCACAGGTCGATGCGGGGGGATTCTACGCGGTTGAACCCTGGGTTTCGCTCGACTATCCTGGGACCAGCAGCATCCTCGCGCCCAACCAGAAGCCGATGATTGAGACTGGATACCGGTCCATCAGCGCCGACGGCACGATTGTTGTGGCCCAGCCGGCAGGATCATCATCATCCAAGGCAGCGGGCGACCTCCAGGGCCGACTCGTCCTCAGTTGGCCGAACAATCGAAGCCGCATGGCGACAATGATTATTGACGTTGCCTGCGCCCAATATGAAAGCGTCGCTGGCTGTTCATTGAACGTCCCGGTGAATTATGCCTACGCGGGACAGTCAGTCTTCACAAATCCGACGATCAGACTCGATGGCGGAAGGCCAAGCCTCCCACAAATTCAAGTGACGATTGGAAACAGAAACGGAGTCTCACAGAACGTGATCGCCACATGGTATGGATCAGCGGGAGCGGTGACCAATACCGGAGCCCCGATTCTGTTCCCGAGAACAGCGCCGGGCAGCATAGTGGTACCGCTGGCCGGCTTGACATCTGACGGTGCCGGAAACCTGACGACTGCGCAGCAAATGATTGTCGGCAGCATCAAGACGGCAGGGACGGCGCCAACCTGTAACTTCACCAGCGGCGGCGGAACATCCCCAAGTTGTTCCCTTGATGCCGGGTCTACGAATAGCGCAGGAACGATCATTGCCGGCACTGGGACTGGCTCTCCTGCCGGAACAGGCACGATCACTTTAACTTTCAATCCGGCGCCGTTCGGGACCAACAAGCCGGTGTGTCAGTACCAGGCGAGCGATGCCGGCATGGGAAGCTGGAATGGATTGGCCGTCATGAAAGACAAAAACCCTTCCCCATCGAGCGATCTGTTTACGTGGATCAACGGGAGCACCCCGACATCCTTATCGGCATCAACGGCATACTGGATCAGCTACCACTGTTGGGCGAAATGAGATGGATCGATCTGCTATGCCCCCCGTTCGGCGAATTGGCATGGCTGAGTCACATTTCGGGCAAGGACCTGGTGCACCCCGGCCACCGTATTCGTCCAGGGAAATCTAGCGGCTCGCGCCAGGCCTTTTTCGCGAAGCCGCTGACGCAATGGTGTGTCACTTACGATTTTCCCCATTGCCGTGGCGATCTCCTCGACCGAAGTGGGGTCTACGATTAAGGCAGCGTCGCCGGCTGTCTCTGGCATGGCGGTGATGTTGGAGGTCAGGACAGGCGTGCCACAAGCCATTGCTTCCACCAGGGGAAGGCCAAAGCCTTCGTAAAGGGAAGGAAATATCAGCGCTTGGGCCCCCCTGTAAAGCGACGGCAATTTTACTTCCGGAACCACGCCCGCGAAGTGCACGCGCGAAGTGACACGCTGCCGTTCTATGCATTCCGCAAGATCGGCGGTGCGGTTGCCGGTGAAGACCAGACGAATTTCAGCTGCGAGGCGGGACCGAGCAAACGCTTCCACCACCCGGAACTCGTTCTTATGGCGCTTGCGGTTGGTGACACACAGAAGGTAAGGAAATGGAAGGCCGTAGGAACCACCCTCCGGGCGATACGTCGGGTCAACCCCGCAGCTGACGTTGTATACCTTTTCGCGTGGCACTCCGGACCATTCCACAATCTGCGAGCGGGTAAATTCCGAGATCGTAAAAATGCTGGCGGCACGACGACAAGCGCGTTTCAAGACCGTTGCGTAATACAGCCGAATGAGTGGGCTGCTATTCTCCGGGCAGTGAATGTGACTAAGATCGTGAATTGCGAAGACGAAAGGTGAGGGGCAGGACAGGGGAGTATTGTAACCTGGTGAAAAGAAGAGGTCATCCTCGGTCAGGTTGCCGAGCGCACGCGTGAGCCGCCAGGTGTCCAGAGGTGCAGCAGGGTGAGTCCTTAGGGTTAGCGGGCAGTAATCGAGATCGGCAAGCACATGCCGCGCGAAGCGACCGATGCCATGGTCTCCAATCCATCGCTGATCGGCGTAGATCATGGCAAGCTCTCGGTCAGTGCATCATTATTCTCCGGCGAATCGTCTTTGATTCTCGTCCGCCAGTAGGCGAGCAAGTCCTTGAGGGTGCTCTCCAGTGGAATCCGTGGTCTCCATCCCGTTACGCGCTGGATTTTTTCACGGTCTCCCAGCATGATTGCGGTTTCATTTGGCCGGAAGCGAGAGGGCTCGACCTCCACCTTGACGGGGACGCTGCAATTTTGTTGAAGCTCTCTCAAGACGTCTGCCAAGAGCACTGCGCGACCGGAACAAACGTTGTAAATCCCCCCGGTCTCACCCTTCTCAAGAAGTTCGTGATATGCCGCGACCACGTCGCGGACGTCGCTGAAGTCGCGCTTCACATCGATGTTTCCGACCTTCAGCACCGGGGGAATGAGGCGCGCTTCCATTTCAGCCAGTTGCTTCGCGAAGGACGGCAAAACAAAACTCGGAGACTGCCCAGGCCCGGTGTGGTTGAACGCCCGGGCGGTAATAATGCCCCCACTCGTACACTTTTTATATTGCACGGTCAACAGTTCCGCCATTGCCTTGCTAGCTGCGTAGGGACTGTCGGGATCGAGAGGACTGGTCTCCGTCAAGGCAGTGTCGGAGCGCGCATATACCTGTGAGGTGCTGACGTTCAGAATTCTTGGAGGAGACGGTGAGCGCATCGCGGCTTCAAAAACGTTAAATGAGCCCACCACGTTGACATCGAACGTTATCCTAGGATTGTTCCAGGAATCGCCGACCGAAGACATACCCGCAAGATGATAGAGCTGGTTCGGGTTCGCCGCGCGGACCACTGCACCGACGTCATCCGAGTTGCGAATGTCGGCTTTGCAATAGTCCACGTCTGGGTCCTGAATCGAGGCATCGCCAGGAGAAAGGACTATCAATTTCACGTCAGGAGCTTTTAGAAAGCGAATGAGGTAGGGGCCGACAAACCCTGTTCCGCCGGTGATGAGGATGCGCCGCACTGTTGAGTAGGTTCCACCCCGATCAAGGGAACGGGGTCATTCAGCCTGCAAGAGATATCGCTCCGGAGACATCTTTGGAAACCAGTTGAAGATCGCTATCGACCATCATCTCGACCAGTTTCTCAAAAGTCACTTCGGGATACCATCCCAGCGTCCGACGAGCTTTCGCGCAGTCGCCACGGAGATGCTGCACATCGGCTGGTCTCATTAACTCGGGATCGGTTTCGATATGATTGCGATAATCTAAACCGACGCGGGAAAACGCAATCTCCAAGAAGTCTCTCACGCTATGTGTCTTCCCGGTGGCGATGACGTAGTCGTCCGGTTTTTCCTGCTGGAGCATAAGCCACATCGCCCGAACGTAGTCGCCTGCGAAGCCCCAGTCACGTTCAGCTTCAAGATTACCCATTTTGAGCTTATCCTGAAGGCCCAGCTTGATGCGAGCTACGTTGTAACTGATGCGCCGAGTAACGAATTCGATCCCACGGCGTGGCGACTCATGATTGAACAACAAGCCCGAACACGCGTACAGACCGTAACTTTCTCGCGCATTCACTGTAATCCAGTGACCGTACAGCTTCGCGACGCCATAAGGACTGCGCGGATAAAACCGCGTCGACTCTGTCTGAGGCGATTCCTCTACCATGCCGAACATTTCGCTCGAGGATGCCTGATAGAAGCGGAGAGCGGGATTGACGACTCGGATTGCCTCCAACATCCGCGTAACTCCAAGCGCCGTGAACTCTCCGGTCAAAACGGGCTGGCTCCACGACGTGGGGACAAAAGACTGAGCCGCGAGATTGTAAACCTCATGAGGTTCCGTCTTCTGCAGAGCGGTAATCAACGAACTTTGATCAAGAAGATCACCAGAAATGAGCTCAACATCGTTCTGTAGATGCTTGATGCGTTCGAAGTTGATCGTACTGCTTCGGCGAATAAGACCGAAAACACGATATCCCTTCTTTAGCAAGAACTCAGCCAGATAGGAACCATCCTGACCAGTTATTCCCGTAATGAGAGCCGTGCGTGACATTGAATGTACTACTCCGCGACTGGAAAGTTTAGCATATCCACCGCGACGCTCTCCAAAGCCGGGTATCGACGGGTGCGCGACATGAGAGTTGGGTTTGCTCTGGTTCTTTTTTTGTGGCAGGCCCTGACTCCGCAGGAAAAAAAACGGCCGAAGCGATCCAGCGGGAAGTCGCCTACGAAGTAAGCCGACTGCTGCAGGTGATCTTGCAGGACCGCCGCAAAAACCGCAGGCTGGATCTGGAAGCCACGGAAATGGCCCTACGCTCGGCCATGCACCAGGCCGGCGCTGTGGCCCTCGGCCAACTGCTGCAGTGCGATCCTCCGGGCCCGGAGCAACGAGAACAGGCTTGCTCCTGCGGTCATTCCGCACCCTATCGCGAGTTGCGCTCCCGGCCCATCCTCACCGTAGTGGGCGAAGTGGAACTCGTGCGTCCTTACTATCTCTGCTCCCATTGTCATCGCGGGCAGTTTCCCCTCGATGCCCAACTGGATGTCGAAAACCAGGATCTGTCTCCCGGCGTGCGTCGCATGTTGTCGGTGGTTGGTTCGGAGGCTCCCTTTGACCACGGACGCCAGCAGATGAAA
>JBEKXC010000057.1:0-23203 GCA_049512435.1 Terriglobales bacterium
CGCTGGATCGGCCGTCGGCTCATCCATGTGCCACGTCAGACTTGGCAATAGACCGACCACATCCGGTTCGACCACGATCTCATGATGCTCGCAACCCAGCTTGCGCGCGAGGCGCTGCGGCACGCTGGGATCGTCGATCGTCGTCTCGCCTACGCGATATTTTTGTGGAAACGTAATCGTGTAGGTCCGCACCGGCTGCCTTCGCGCCCGGGCCGCAACCATCGCTGCAACTATGCTCGACGAATCCAGCCCCGCGCTCAGAAAGGCGCCGATTGGGACATCGCTTATCATTTGTCGCTCGACCGACGCACAGAATCTTTCGCGAATCTCATCCGCCAGATCTGCCTCAGTTCGTTCGAAGTGATGGCCGTCTCTAGGAAAGGTTAAGTCCCAATATTGTTCGAGCTTGAACTCGCCTCGTTCCCACAGTGCGTAGTAGCCTGCCGGAAGCTTGCGGATTCCATCGAACATGGTCAGCGGGTCAGGCACCCAGAGAAATGTCAGGTACTGGTCGAGCGCTTCCAGGTTCATGCTCGCTTCGATTCCCGGCACTTCGAGCAGCGCCTTGACCTCGGAAGCAAAGGCCAACTTTCTACCGCGCTGCCAGTAATAAAGCGGCTTGATTCCAAAATGATCGCGCGCCAGAAACAGCTTTGGCGAAGCGCCGCGCAAGTCGCAGATAGCGAGCGCGAACATGCCGTGCAGGCGGTTCAGGCAATCTTTGAGGCGGTCGGGTCCATATTCTTCGTAGAGATGGACGATGGCTTCGGTGTCGGTGTGCGAGCGAAACTTATGGCCTTTGCCTTCGAGCTCGCGACGCAAATCGGCGAAGTTGTAGATTTCGCCGTTGTAGGTAATCCACACGGTGCCATCTTCGTTGCTCATTGGCATGTGGCCATCGGCGGACAGATCGAGAATCGCAAGGCGGCGGCTGCCGAGTCCGATGTATCCCCCATCGGGAAAACGCCGCTCCCAGAGCCCGGAGTCGTCGGGACCACGGTGTGTCTGCACGTTCGTCATGCGCGCAAGCGTCTCCTGGTCACCGCAGTTCGCGAGTCCGCTGATGCCGCACATGAGACTCAGCTCCTCCCGTCTTGCAGCTCGTAGATTTTCGCTTTGGTATGGAACATCTGCACCGCTTGGAAAGTGCAATAGATCAGGCCGGGCACGCCATCGAGAAACCCCAGACGAAAAACGTAACGGTACAGGAAGAGAAGAACGGGAGAGCCCGGCAAGCGATAGAGATTCCGCTTGAGCCATCTTCGCCGCTGCGCTTGAGTGCCGAATAAATCCGGCCTCACAGCTTCAAAATTAGAATCGCCTTCCGGTTGCAAAAGCACGCGCGCTTCCCAGTTCGAGTACTCATTGTGCTTCAGGATGTAGCGCGACAAGGAATCGACATTGTGATGGACCAGCGCGTTACGCAACTTTACGGTCGGCTCATCCACTACGACATGTTCGTGAATCTCGATGTCGGCCATCGACGCATCCTGATCCTTCAAGCGGCATTCGAAACGGCCTCGCCCTTTACGGAACAAGGACTGCTTCCAGAAGCTTGCATCGCAATGTCGCAAGATCCGTCCGAGAAAATACATCTGCAGCCGAATGGAGTATCCGTTGACTTCAGAGTTTCGAAGCGCGTGCCAAATTTCTGCAGCCAGTTCCGGTGTCAGGACTTCATCCGCATCGAGCAGCAGAATCCAGTCGAATGCGAACTGCAGTGTGTCCATCGCCCATTGGCGCTTCTTCGGCCAGCCCCCGGCATAATGAAACTGGACCACCTTCGCCCCATGCGACTGAGCAATCGCAACCGTGTCGTCCGTGCTCTGGGAGTCGATCACATAAACCTCTCCGACCGCCGCTAGCGACTCCAAGCACCGGGGCAGATTGCGAGCCTCATTGCGGACCGGCACGATCACGCTTACCGGAAGCACCGGCACCGCGACACCCGAGGGCGACAGCTCAGACTCTGATTTTGTTTCGAGCATTACTAATTTAGATCAGTATTGTTGCGATCATTATCTATTTCGATCAAGTCCATTCCGTCGGAAGGTTGATAGTTCCACTATGTTAGCTGAATTCAAGGCATTCTTGAACGCAGGATCGTTCCTGCGGAATTGCTGACGGACAGTCAGTTCCAAAGACTGTTCCTCCGCGAGACACGCTGTCAGGCGCGTGCAGGCGGTGATCTTCACAGGTTCTGCTCGCACCAACGCTGGAGCACAAAAAGTGACCATGGACGCGACCAGGAAGTCTCGCCCGCAAGAAAGCAGTTCCACACTTCTCGCACGGCGCCGGCACTGATCGAGGTTTGATCCCAATTATTTTTCAGCAGCGCGTCTTCGACCACCGGTCTCATCTCACCCCGCAGCCATCGCTCAAAGGGAAGTGTGAATCCTCGCTTGGGGCGATTCACGATCTCCCGCGGCAACTCGACGCCGAGACTCCCCAGCAACAAGCTCTTGGGTAAGTTGCCTTGTAATTTCTTATCCCCCGGAATGCGGAAGCAGGTTTCGACCAGCGCCCGATCGAGAAAGGGCACGCGCAACTCGAGGCCGTGTGCCATGCTCATGAAATCGGAATCACGGAGCAGCGTGTTGCGCATGTAGCAACGCGATTCCAGATAAGAGACGCGATTGACAGGATCGAGAGACTGGCTCTCAGTGACTGACTCTTGCAACACTCGATCGAGAGATTGTTGCCAGGCTTGGTAGGCCGGCGCTCGAAACAACCGCTCGCGCTCCGCAGCCCCAAACAGGGTACGCACTAGAAAGTACGGATGAAGCATGGAATCATGGGTCATCGTCAACTCAGTCAGCTTGAGGCTGCGATCGTTCTTGCCCGCAAACAGCGCTAGCGAAGCCGATAACGGCCGCCGCGCCAACCTTGGCAGCCGTGCGAATCGTTTGGAAAAAGCTTCCATCTTCGGCACGCGGCGAAAATTCGAGTAGCCCGCGAACATCTCGTCGGCGCCCAGACCAGTCAGTGCAACTTTCACTCCCGCAGCCCTCGTTTTGGCGGACACGAGATACGTATTGACGCCGTCAATGGTCGGTTGGTCCATCGCGCACAGAGCTTCGGGCAACGATGCCAGCGTGTCTTGCGGCGAGACTCGTATCTCGTGATGTTCGGTGCCAAAGCGGCGGGCGATTTCCCGCGAATACTTACCTTCGTCGAACTCCTCTTCCCGGAAGACGAGCGAGAAGGTGTTCGCGCGCACACCATTGTGGCTAAGGATGGCAACCAGCGCGCTGGAATCGATTCCACCCGAAAGAAACACTCCGACAGGCACGTCACTCACGAGGTGCGACAACACCGCATCGCGCAAGATCGCGGGCAGTTGATCTGCCGCCCCATTCCGTGATGTCTGGTTCGACCCGCCGCGTCCAGAAGACTGCAGCGCATTCCAGTATTCGCGGCTGCTGCTCGCCGATCCGTTTTCTACCGTGAGCACATGTCCCGGAGGAACAGCCTTAACTCCTTCCACGATCGTCCAGGGCTCGTACACGGAACCGAACATCAGATAGCTCAAAACCCCCGTGGGATCAGCCTTTCGCGGCACCAGTCCCGTCCGCAAAAGAGTTCGGACCTCCGAAGCAAAAACGAAAATCTGTTCTGACTGATGGTAGTACAACGGCTTGATTCCCATGGGATCGCGCGCCAACAGCAACCGCTTGCGTGACGCGTCCCAGAGGGCAAACGCGAACATGCCGGCCAACCGCGTCAGGCAAGACTCACCCCACTTGCGATAAGCGGCAAGGATCACTTCCGTGTCGGAATGACTCTTGAACTCGGCGCCGGCGAGTTCGAGTTCCTTCCGAAGCTCGCGGAAGTTGTAAATCTCGCCGTTGAAGACAATCCAGTTGCCGGTGACCGGATCTTGCATGGGCTGATGCCCGAGCGGCGAGAGATCGAGAATCGCCAATCGCCGGTGACCCAAGCCGATCTCCAACGGCTCCGGTTCGGTCACTTTCAACAGCAGGGTACCGGAATCATCGGGTCCCCGGTGCGCGAGCGAGCGGGTAGCTTGTTCCAGAACTGCAGAAGGGATCCGGGTCTTACGCGCCAGTATGCCAAAGATGCCGCACATCTGAAATGTTTTGCTCGCTTCCTTACGGCAGGTGCTCGGGACCGGCGAAATGTAGCTACTTAAACGCCTCGACGTAGAGAGAATGCGGCAAATCCATCGAGTCTCCCGGTTCATACGGCGGAACACTGCTTCCATATAAGCGGCTCTTTCCTTCCGCAGATTTTTCCACCTCCCGGAATCCCGCTTGGCGAAGCACTTCGCTGAGATAACTGAAATCGAACGCGGTCCGGTGCTGTCCATCGCAAAAAACGAAGTTGGAAAACCTGCCGCCGAGGGAATCGAAGTGGCGTGGGAAAGAATCACTGAACCAATCGCTGCGTTCCTGAGCATAGGCCGCAATCGCGCTCTCCAGGCTCGGAACGATGAGCCGCACGCCGCCGCCGTTTTTCAACACGCGCACACATTCCTGAAGAAGCCGCTTCAGTTCATCCGGGTAGAAGTGCTCGAACATGTGGGTGGAATAGATCGAGTCAACCGAGTTCGAAGGGAACGGGAGGCCGTTTCTAACATCCAGCCAGACGTCAATCTTATTGAAGAGGTTGCCGTCTATGTTCAGGAAGCCAGGAAGGTATTTTGGGCCGCACCCAAGATGCAGATGACAGGCACCGTCCCGAGGACGCGCGCCCATGACATACCGGCGCAAGAAATAATTCGGAACCGTTGCTTTAGCGATGCCCCAAAACACGATGTCTTTATAGCGCTGGTGAAGCAACCCTTCCTCCGGTAACGTTGATCGCTATTGGTAATCGCTATTATATAGAGCGGGCTGTCGAACCATCTTGAGATGGGCCGCCCCTCAGGCGATGGCTTGGCGATAAATCCTGGCCAGATGTTGCGACTGGTGCGATAGCGTCAGCTTTTCCAGGATCGTCTGGCGCGCAGCTGTCCCTATGCGCGTGCACAATTCGGGCGACGCGAGTAAAGCGGAAAGCCCCTGCACAAGTTGTTCGAGTGAATCCACCGGGATGAGCCAGCCATTCTCTCCGTGATCAATCACTTCATCAATACCCTGGCCTCGGCAGCCAATCACCGGTTTGCCGCAAGACATCGCTTCCAGATAGACGCATCCCAAACCCTCATTCGAGCTGGGCAATACAAACACCGAGCAGCGTCGCATGGCTTCCGCTACTCGCGCCCGGCTCTGCCGTCCCGCAAACTGAACGCGCGGCCCGATGCCCAATGCGCGCGCTAGCGCCTCGAACCGGGTGCCGTCCGGCCCTTCTCCAATGATGCGGCATCGAAGCTGGGGAAACGATGGTTGGAGCCTTTTGATCGCTCTCAAGACAAGTTCGTGGCCTTTGCTGCGCAGCAAGTTGCCGACCATCAGAATCTCCGGATCCGACGGTCCCACTTCCATCGGAGCCGGCGAAAAGCGAAGCGGATTTACACCGTTGTATACGATGGTGCTCCGAGTTTCCGCCGGTGTTCCGCTTTTCAGAATTTCCTGCACTTTGCCGCTGATACATATAACGGTCTGCGCCGCACGGTAGACACCCACCGACACCGTCCGCCGCCAGCCCGCCGGGATTCCAGCCATGAAGCACGTATTAAACACATCCAACCCATGGACGGTAACGACGAACGGAATGTTCAGACGCCTGGAAAGTAACGCCGCCGCGTGACCGCAAGGTAGGGCCGCATGGGCATGAATCACATCAATCGGTTTCTCGCGGTGCAGTTTTTGCACTCTTCGCAGCAGACGGGCATAGAGCAGGTTGCCCGCGCTCGATAGCCCGAGATTTCCAGGAACCTGCGGATATCGCACCCATTCTGCGGCAGCCGCTGCACTTGGCTGTTTTCGAGGATGGTAAATCGGCACTGCCGCAATCACGCTGGAATGCACACCGACCTGCTTAAGCTGTTCGATCGGTTCCGCGACGAAGCAGCCGCTTACCTCATTTTGGTCCGATGGGAAAAAGGGGGTGATGGTCAAAACATGCAGTGCTGAACCCACGTCATCGGCTCGGGACATCGGGGATTGGGACATCAGTCTCGCTCCCTCTCCGTCCGCACCAGTTCCTCGGCCAAAGCGACCAGGCGTTCAACATGCTCGCTCCAACTGAAGTCGCGAGAGCGCCGCAGGCCATTGCGGGTCAGTTTTTCCGCCAGCTCCGGCGATTCCTCAATTTGCAGGATCCGTTCCGCCAACTCATCGGGAGAAAAGCGAGGAAAATAAATTCCTGCGTCTTCACAGATTTCGCGATGCACTGCCAGGTCCGAAGCCACCACCGGCAAACCACTCGACATCGCCTCGATCAGAGGATGAGCGAAGGATTCGGCATAAGCCGGGGTTACGTAAATGTGGCAAGCGCGATAGAGGTGATGAAGCGAGCGATAGGGAACCGTTCCGAGCTCGACGATATCATGACTTTCCCGAAGATCGCTGGCGAGTGACGCCGCCGACTCAGCTCGATAGGTCCCCGGATTCTCACCTGAATCCAGCCGGCAGGTAAGAAAGAGTTTCACTTTCTTATCCTTTTCCCGCAGACGACTGCGCAGGATGGGCATTGCCTTGAACAAGGTTTCGAAATTCCGGTAATAATTGTAGTGGCTTACAAAAAGCAAGCGGAGAGCGTCTTTCCCTTGCTCAAGCTGAATCTGAGCAGCCGACGGCAACGGCGATGCATCGCTCGCAAAAGCATCGAGGTCAAATCCATGGTGCATCGATAGTACTTTCCGTCCGCTCCACTGGCTAAGTTCCCGGGCAAACGCTGCACTCGGGGCGACGGTAATATCCGCGCGGCTTATGGATCGCCGTGCCAGCCAGCCCTTGACTAAAGTGTCCGCCCAAATCGCATAATCTCCGCGGGCGCGAACATCGCGGAAGAAATCGCCGGAAGTGTAGAGCGAGTTACGCGACAGAAGTATTTGCGGTACGGGAGATCGCCACAGCGCAAAGTTGCCCGCGGAAATCAAAACCTGCGCGCCACTCTGCCGGATCAGCTTTGGCAACGCCGTCTGTTCATGAACAAAACGCCGGCTGGCGTCATAAGACTGTCTATCCTCGATCAGGAAAACGTTGGGCAGTTCCCCAAACTCCGCGCGCATCGCGGGATTCAGCAGCACCGTAGTCTCAGCATCCAATCTCCGGGCCAGATGGGGAACCACATTGCGCAGATATGTGAGGCCTCCACCCGCACTTGCGGCAAGGCCATTGATGAACAATCGGATCATCTTTCGGATAAGCGATTGGGCACGATCGCAGCAAAACCGGCGGGCGACGGAAGGGAAGCTCGGGAAACAAAGCCAGCTTCGGGAACGACAACTGCATCAGGGACAAGATCCGCCAGTAGAAATGCAAAAATCCAGAAATACACGCAGACATAATAGCCGACAGCAAAAAGCCAGTCTTCGAAGGCGGCATGGACCAAACCTGCCAACACGACCATGGCCAGCGGAATCGAGTAATGGCGCGGGTCTGCGGTTCGTTGCATCCACGCGCAGACTCTCCATACGTTCGACGCCGTCACCGCCAGCAGCGCCACAAAGGGCAACCCACCCAACAGGCCCACCCACTCTGCAATGGTCATGTAGCTGCTGCCATGCTCGCGAAGCGTTTGCGTGCTTGATGCCACCACTCCGTAATCGAATCCGGGATCCTCGCCCGTCGGACTCGTGCCGTATCCGGTCCCGAACAGCGGATGCTCCTTAATTGTGGCAATCGATCTTTGCCAGGGCGTTCGACGGGAACCCAGCGTTCCTTCCTCCTTGTGCCCCTTGTAGAGCACCAGATCCTTCAGACCGAGGAGCCGAAGGTTGAGAGCTTCTGGAGCGAACATCCCGGTGACCGCAATGACGAGCAGCGCCAGCGCCACCACCTTCACCAGTAATCTGTACTGGCGCAGGCAAAGACAGAAGGTAAGGGTCACAACGATCATGGAAACCATTCCAGCACGTGCCATGCTGAAAACAATGAGGTAGGCACAAAGAAGCAGCGCGACCAGCCTGCGGAGCCTCACGGCCGGCTCATCGCTGATGAGCCACCCCCACAACAGGATTGGAAACACCGCAATGCTCATCGCCGCACCCAGGGAGTTTGGATTACCCCAAACAGCTAATCCCAGACCGAAGTAACAGATCGCGGTGCCATAAACTGCTATCTCGCTTCCCCAAAGCAGACCATGAAAAAAACGGCTCTCCCGGCGGAGAACGGCCAGGCGACCACCCGAAGCACAATATAGAAAAAGAAGGCACAGGCTCAAAGCCTTGAGGGACGCCATCTGTATGTACCTGGAAACGGTGGCAGAGACAAACGCGGCACAGACGCAAAAGAAAGCGATCAGATGCAATGATCCAAAGGGCCGACGGGGAGTCTTCGTCCAAACAACGAAACCAATGGTTGCACCCGCGGCTAGCACAACCCAACGTGCTGAGGTCCACGTGCCCTGCATGGGCACATGCATGCCAGCCCAAAGAAAGGCGATCACCAGCAGAACGAAGAAACGCTGATCATATTTCCAGAGGCTGGCGATGATCACCTCCAGCAGCAAGATCCCGGCCAGGAAAGTAACGTCGCTGAAGTACCGCAGGTAGTGAACACCCAAATACAGTGCCAGACTCACGCCCAACCCGATGCCAGCCCACGCCAGAGGTTTCACGAAGCCTCCGAGCTACCAAAGAGTGCAGCCGCGGCCAGACCATCGGCGCATGCTTCCGGTGAGTAGTTTCGGATTCGTTCCAAGCTGCGCGCGCTCATCTGTTGCTTGAGTTCAGGTTGCCGCACCAGGGAATGAATCGCCGCGCTGAGTTTCTCCGAATCTCCGGAAGGCACGACGTAACCATTCCACCCATCTTCGACCAGGTCGGCCGCACATCCGGCTGCGCTGCTCACGATGATCGGAAGTCCGCACGCCATCGCCTCATTCACTACCAAACCCCAGGTGTCGCTGTGGGTCGGTAGAACCAGGACCTCCGCCAGCGCATAAAGGCCAGCCAGATCTTCCCGCTGCGCAAAGCCGGGACAACAAACCGTCCCCGGGCTGATCTGTTTCGCTTGTTGCGCCAGTTCTTTTCTGGAGACCCCATCGCCCGCAAAAACCAAACCCACCTCGCCACGCAAGCCGCTCTCTAGTTTGGCATAGGCTGCGAGAAGATCAAAAGCCCCTTTTTCCCGAACCAGTCGGCCCACAAAAAGAATAAACCGCGAAGGCAGTTTCAGTTTCTCTCGAAATTCAGTTGCGTGGGATCTGGTGTTCTCCGCCTGGGTGGCAAACCAGCTGTTGTCGACGGCATTGGGCGCCGTCAGAATGCTTGCTGCCGGAGATCCAAGCACCCTGAGATATTCAAACGAAGCCTTCCCAGGTACTACAAATCTGTCACAGTGCCGCAAGAAATAGCCTTTCAGATACTCCACCCATGCCCATCCGCCACGAGCGTCGTGACGGTTGCTCTCCGACCACAAAACAAATTCAACCCGATGACGCCGCGCCCACAGAAGCGCTTCCCAGGAGGCAGCATAGGCGTATCCGCCACAGATAATAACCTGCGGACTCGCCTGGTTTAAGGCAGACCACAATCCTCGATTCATCAGGAAACTGCTTTTCCGCGTGCGCCATCGCCAGCCCGGCAGAACCTGATGCGAAAAGCAGATTTCGTTTTTGTAGACCCGCCACTGCCGGAGCGTCTCATCCGTCTCGGCCAAAAAAATTACGTGCAGATCCAGCCCCGCTCGGCGTGCCAGAACGTTGAAAACCGGGATGCGGTAGGGAGCAATAATCTCCGTAAGGAGTACAAGCCGCCGGGTCATTTTCGACATTCCACGAGGCTCGAGCGATACCATGCCACAAAATTTCGCAGACCTTGCTCCATAGATGTCTTCGGTGAGTATGCCAAAAAGCGTTTTGCTTTATCGATATTAGCCCAGGTGATGGGAACGTCCCCCGGTTGATCGGGCAACCGGTCCTGTAGCGCTTTTTTCCCTGTTACTGTCTCCAATTGCACGATCAATTCTGCGAGACGCACGGGGTGGGAGTTCCCCAAATTAAAGACCTCGAAGGGCAGCTTGGGTTCCGGCAGGTATTCGAGAGACGCCACGACCCCGGCCACAATATCGTCAACATAGGTGTAATCGCGACCCATCGAGCCGTCCCCGTAGACCGGTATGGGTTTACCCGCCTCGATGAGCGCGGTGAATTTGTGGATCGCCAGATCGGGCCTTTGCCGCGGACCGTAGACGGTAAAGAATCGCAAGCAGAGAGTCGTCAAGCCATACAAATGGGTGTAGGTGTAACACATCAATTCCGCCGCGAGTTTGGTGGCCGCGTAGGGTGAAATCGGGCGAGTCTTGGGGTCGTCTTCGCGAAATGGAACCGTGCTGGTGATGCCATAGACCGAACTCGACGACCCCAAAATCAGCCGCTGCACTTTGAACTCGCGTGCCATTTCCAGGAGGTTCACCGTCCCCGCAACGTTGACACTTTCGTACAAAGCAGGCTGTTCAATCGAAGGCCGCACCCCGGCGCGAGCGGCGAGATGAATCACAATTTCAGGCTGAACGCGCTCCGCGACTTTTCGCAGAGCATCCTGGTCTCGCACGTCCACCTCGAAGAACTCGTAGCTTCCGACATTGCTAATCTCCTGCAGGTTTAGCCGCTTGCGGCTGGGAGCGTAGAAATCATCGAGATTGTCCACGATGGATAACTTCGTCCCGCGGCGAAGCAGTGCCTCGGCTACGTGGGATCCAATAAAACCCGCGCCGCCGGTCAGCAGAATCCGCTTCGGATTTGGTCCCACTCAATCACGCCCCGATGTCGTAAAGCAACCGAGAATTGATTCTAGCGCACAGCCACAACGAAGTAGTTACTAGCGAACTGATCCCCGCGGTAGACTTTTCCCGCCAATAACCCCGCCAAATTGTTCAACGGACAGATTGTCCACTCGAGTAATTCTTGCAGCCACGGCCAAGGGCCGGTGATCAGTTGCAGATAGACGTTTACAACCAGGAAAATGCTGGGGACTGTCCCCGCTTCTCCCTTGACGGTCACGCTATGAAAGTCGCGCAGGATCCATTCCAAGCCTTGAGGCATGTACCTCCAGTAGTCACCGGGCGATCCGTGCTGGGGAAAGATCGACGGAACACTCAACAACAGCGTTCCGCCAGGTTTCAGTACTCGTCGAATTTCGTCAATCACGGCAATCGGATCAGGAATGTGTTCGAGAACCTGAGTAATCAGGACGACATCCATTGATGCATCGGAAAACGGCATGATGCGAGCGTCGCCGACAACATCGACGGAGAGCGCCGGAGCAACGTCCAGTACGAAATGATTGGCTACGCGGCCCGCAAAGAAACAAGCGTATGGTTTTCCTTTTCCACCAACATCTAACAGGTTCTTTACCTGGGGTAGTTTCGCGGCCTGCTCCGCGATCAGCTCGGCCCGGCGTCGACAGTCGAGATAAGTGAAATCTCGCAGTGAAGGCCGTACCAAATCCATGCCACGGAGCCTCGGTTCGCTCGTTGATTTGCGAATATCCGATTTGCGAATATCCGATTTGCGAATATCAGATTTGCGAATATCAGATTTGTGACTATCAGATGGGCGGGCCGGGTTGGACTGAGGTTCCAGCGTCATGCTAAGCCTTCAACCTCTCTCTTCAGTAGATTGCGGCCGACGCCCGCCCAAGTGATGGCATAGACTGCGCACCCTAAACCGACTAACACCAATGGGGGCAAGTGCCTTGGCAACGCCACCCACAGGACAACCGCCATGAGCAGACTGGCGATTACGGCAAGGTTCAGCAGCGGAGTCTTTGCAGCAGCACGCACCTCCGGCGGACACAACAGGAAGGCACAAAGCGCGACCCCGACCTCGCCCAGCACAAAGGCTACACAGGCGCCGGCGATTCCGAACAAAGGCGGCAGGATGAGGTAGAGAACCACGGCAGTGACGGCACCAGCCAACGTGGAAAGGAAATAAGCCCGATGACGGCCCAGCGCGTAAAGAATGGTTCCCGCGAAGAGCGTCGCTGCCGGTGCCGTAATCACATACAGTGCAACCCATTGGAAAGCGTGCACCGCCTGCTGAAACTGAGCTCCGAGCAGCCACGGTACCACCACCGGGGCGGTGACAATGCCGCCTACCGCCAACGGAATGCCGAACCAAACCAGGACGGAAGCCGCAATTCTGGTGAGCCGAGAAAGCCCGTCATTGAAATTGAAATTGGAATTGGAATTTGCGTGCAGGGCCATTCGTGGCATCAGGACGGTCTGGGTCACCGAAAGAAAGTTACGCAGCACATCGGCCAACCGCGTCGCGGCGGCATACAAGCCCAGGGCGTGCTCGCCGAGATACCATCGCACCGCGATGTGCCCGCTGCGATGATAGAGATTTGACATCAGTGAAGATGCCGCATAATGCAGGCTGGGCACCAGGATCACGGCCCAGCGCCGCGGGGCAAACAAAAACCGGAATCGATATCCCGCCCGCCACAGAAACGTCCAGCTGATCAGGCTCGTCAAGACCGCCGAGATCAGGATACTGACGGGCACCCAAATCACATCCTTGGGCGATCGCACCATCGTGAAAATGCCTACAGCATAGAGACTTTGCTGCGCAATAGAAATAAATGATTGCACATGGAACAGTTCCAGCGAAGACAACAAATAATCCAGCGACAGGCCGCCGGTTAGTACCGAGGCTACTCCGTACAACTTAAGAAGGAAGCGCACATCCTGCCGCACTTCAAAACTTGCCACCAGCAGAACCGCAACCGCCGCCACTCCACCCGCGAGAACGCGCAGTACCAATACATCGGAAATGATCTCAAAAGCCGCCTCGCGCCGAGCCGCCACCTGCTGCGCGGCATACGTGGTAAGCCCTGGATTCGCCAGCAGTCCGGTGAAGCCACAGACCGCAACCACGTAGCTCCACAGTCCGTAAGTATCGACGCCGAGGCGCCGCACCATGAAAGGAAATGTGGCGGCCGTGAGTAGGGTGCCCACAACGCGGGCAGTGGTGAGGGAGAGTACAAACCCTCCGTAACGCAACACAGACCTAGAAACGCTCAAAAAGCCATCCTATGTGAACCCATCCTATGTGGAGGGACGGGCTTCTCGCTCGTCCGGCCATGGGGGGACGCACTGCTCTCCACCAACACTACTAGTCGAGAACCGCTTCGCGGCAACGATGCGAAAGCACCAGCCAGCGAAACAAAGAGTTGCTGTGATCCAACCCCGCCAAATGCTGACGGAAAAGTTCTTTCGCTGGCGACGGATTCAGCAGGTAACGGAGTTCTCCCAGGTCCCCGTCGAGACTCTTTTCCATTTCTTCCTTAAGTTCACCGCGAAGCCACCGGCACAGCGGGGGAGTGAATCCGCGTTTCTGCCGCCAGCGAATTTCAGGAGGAACCCACGCCGGGAGCGCCTCCCTGAGTATGGCCTTGCCCATGCCCGCTTTGAAGTGATAATCGATGGGCAGGCTCGTCGCAAAATGCATCAGGTCCGGATTCAGGAAAGGCGCACGGCATTCCAGGGAGGCGCGCATGCTCGCGCGATCGACCTTGACCATAATCTGTTCCGGCAAATAGGAAGATGCCGTGGCCTCGAAGGCAGAGAGCGGATACGGAAGCCGCGCGTGTTCCAGCGCACGCATTTCAAGCTCCCGCAACCCGCTCTCCGCCGCACTACGATAATCGGGCAGGAAACAAGAAGTAATTGTGTTCCGGCGCTCCGCCGGATGCAACAGTTCCCAATCGTTCTTCGACAAGAAGCCCAGCCATCCGACACCTCTCCAGTCGCTTCGCCAGAAACGCCGGAGACGCTGGGCTGCGGTGCTAGCTAAAGCCGTTCGCCGCAGGCCGTGCCACCGATGATAGCCAAACATCTCTGAATATCCTCCGAAGCACTCGTCACCGCCATCACCCGAGAGCATGACCTTGCAGACTTGGCGCGCGGCACGACAAACTGCAAAAGTCGGAAACATCGATACATCGCCAAAAGGCTCGTCGTAGTGATCGATCAGCGCATCGAAGATTGCGAGAAGTTCGCCCGAGGAGAAGTGGACTTCGTGGTGATCCGTTCCCAGATGTTCCGCAACCAGACGCGCGTAGGGCGCTTCGTCTAATTGCTCGTCGTCAAACGAGGCACAAAAAGTACTGAACTTAGTGGCCGGCTCTAACTCGCGAATGGCCGCTGCAATGCAGGTCGAGTCCACGCCCCCGGAGAGAAACGCTCCGATCGGTACATCACTCCGCAGTCGCAAACGAACGGATTGCAGAACTCGGGCGTGGACGCTCTCCACCGCAACTTGCCGGCTCGGAGGTTTGGATCCATTCGGCTCGATTCTCGGTTGCCAATAGCGCCACGTCCGCAGCCCTGCATCCGCACCCAGTGAAAGTGCCTCTCCCGCCATGAGCTTGCGCACACCCTGAAAGTGGGTCCGCGGCGCTGGCACATATCCCAAAGCCAGAAACTGCGCGATGGCAGGCACATCGAGATGGTTGTCGAGACCGGGAAAGGGAAACAACGCCTTCATTTCAGAAGCGAATGCCAAGCCTCTGCCTTCATTCACAGGCGCATAATACAAGGGCTTCTCGCCGAAACGATCCCGGGCCAGAAATAGCTGTTCGTTTTTCTCATCCACAATGGCGAAGGCAAACATGCCATCCAGGTCGTCAAGCAGAGAGTGGCCCTTCTCTTCGTAAAGATGGACCAACACTTCGGTGTCGCTTTGCGTGCGAAAGTGATGTCCTTGGGCAAGCAATTTTTGGCGGATCTCGATGTAATTGTAGATCTCGCCATTCAGAATCACCCAGATCGTCCCATCTTCATTGCCAATCGGCTGAGCGCCACCCGCAAGATCGATGATCGCAAGCCGGGAGTGGCCAAGCAGGCAACGCCCTCCCAGGCATGACAAACACGCGCTTCCATCGGGGCCACGATGCTGTAGAAGCCGGCCCGCGTCTTCTAACCACATCCGGTATTGCGCAACGCTGCCGGCACCGTCATACACACCATAAATTCCGCACATTAATGTTTTTTGCGACGCTTGCCGGCCGCCTCCACAAACACACTTTCCCAATCTCGCGTAACTTTGTCCCAGTCGAATTGCATGGCATGCCGAGCGGCCGCAGCCGACATCTTGAGCCGCAATTCCTCGTCGGTGAGCAGCAAACCCAACTTAAGTGAGAGTTCGTTCTCCGATTTTACCAAGTACCCCGTTTCGCCGTGGACAACATAGTCGGGCCGGTATTTCTCCATAGCCACGGCTGGCAGTCCGCAGGCTGCCGCTTGACCGAGAACTTGCGGATGACCTTCCAACACACTGGGGAAAAGAAACACGTCCGCGTTTCGCATTTCCTCGGCCAGTCCGCGCTGCGAAAGATAGCCAACAAAGGTCACGTTTCGACAGTCCAATTGGTTCGCCAAAGCCCGGCATTTGTCCTCCTCTTCCCCCTTCCCCACCAATCGAAATTCAACCGCAGGCCATTTTGCGGCCTCGCCAATGACCACGTTCACTCTCTTTCGAGCCTGAAACGAGCCCGCATAAAGTACGGTTAGTTTTGATCCCTGCCTTTGCCGGCGAGCCTCGATCGGCGGATAAAACAACTCCCGTTTGATGCCGCTGTAAATTGTCGCGGTCGCAACCCCGAATCGGTCCGTGACCGTCTCGGCTACATATCTCGAGTTCCCGACAACGCAATCGGCCTCGCGAATCGATCGGGTCATGGTGGGCCCGACGTCGATTTCATCGAGAGCCATCACGATATAAGTCACCAGCGCCACGGGCAGCCCCAGGGAACGCCGGAAAAACAGGTACAGGGTATCCAGAGGTCCCTGGCGTGGAAAAAAGTAGATATCGATTTTCGAGAGCAGCACACGAGCGAGCCAGCGCGCCGTATTTCCATGTTGGGTCATGTGCAGGATTTCCGTGTTTTCGCGAGCGCGGATCCGCGGATCAGGCGCTCCATCGCCCAGAAGCACGACCCTGAACCGATCCGGCGGAAGACGGCTTACGATCTCTTTCGCGGTCAAGTTCTGCGCATTCGTGTTTGCGTCATCGGCGAACGAGGGAGTGAATACCGTAATCATGAAGGTTCTGGTGTCGCCGCTGGCCGGCATAGAATCTCCGCCAGGGCCTCCGGAGAAATCGGCTGCAGCAAGCGGTGTACAGTATCACGGTTCGGCAAATCATGGTTCGGCAAATCAGCGTTCGGCAAATCAGCGTTCGGCATCATTTCGCGGAGGATATCCGGGATGCGTAATAGGTCATCGGGAAATTCGAGCATCCGTCCCACACCGAAGCGAACATATTGGGGAGCATATCCGGCGTAAGCGTGACGCAACCATCCGCACAGAAAAACAGGAATTCCGAGCGCCGCACATTCGAAAGCCACTGTCGATTCCACCGTCACCGCGCACCATGTCTTTTGAAAAATCTTGGGAGACAGCGGCGCATCCGTCAAGGTCACCAACTTCCGATCGTCCCCGCTCAGGGTGCGTTCCACCAACCTCCGCCTCTGCGAGACGCTTTCAAACGGATGCAGTTTCAAAACCACGGCCTTGCCCGATTGGCGGGCAGCCGCACACAAGCGCGGCAAAACCTCCCGATAAATCGCCTCTACCCGCCAGAAATCCGTTTCATACGGCTCGGTGAAAAACGTGATCCAGGGAGCGCGTTCCAGTGAGACTGGAGCATTTTCTCGCGGTGCGGATGACGCACCGATCCGAATCCGGCGGGCATCGACTCCGCAGCTACGTTCCAGATAGTCACGCTCCATCTCGCCTTTGGCCAGGTAACTCGAGAATCGGTGATTCTTGAACGCCATGCGGCAATCGAGCGCTCCGTGATGACAGGCGATGGCCGGAATTTCCCGCTGCTCGGCCAGCAGCAGAGGAATCCGTGTGTAGGGATTCGAATCGTCGGCGCTCAGGCAGGCCATTACTGGCCGCGTCTCAAAAACCTGGATCCAGGCATCGCGAACTCCCAGTCCCCAGCGCAACCAACGCGTCCCCTTTTTTAAGATTCCGATTTGCACCGCCAACCGCAATGCCGGATTTTCTTGCAACGAGTTCTCCATTCGCTTCCAGCCGGCTTCAAGTTTCAGTAATTCATTCCCGTCGCACCTCCCGGCTGCGAAACTTGCCAGACGGGCCGTCTGCACATTTGCCGGAACCGGCGAGACTGCCGCCGACTCGCGAGCGAGAACCATCAGGAATTTTTGTTCGGGCAAAATGCTGGCGTAACTGAGTGCAGTTTTCGTGACATTGGAATAGGCCGTCGGAAGCAGCACGAGCGCCTCCGATTTCCCTTTCCCTTCCCACTCCCCTTGCAATGATGGCGCCGGTGAGCCGGCAAATCTCCTTCGCCAGACGTAGTGCGGGTCGTACTTGTCATATACCACCTGGCGCAATTGGACAAAGCCGAGGTCCGCCGCCGCGACACCGCGACGGAAAACGCTGCGCACCAGACGCTGGTGCAGCCCGCGTTTGAGCACCTGCAGTGGTACTCCCAGCTGGAGTCCTAAAGCTTCTGCCATCACCGACGGGCGGCTCACCACCAGCGTCCGACATCCGCGGAGTTTCTCGGCCATTCGAAGCGCGAGGTGCACCTCCTGCAATTCCGGCTGCAGCGATTGACTGATCACATCCCACCAGTCGATGCCAAAGCGATCCACAGCGCATCGCATGCCGGGTTCGAGCAGATCACGCCAAATCCGCAGGTCCTCAACTTCGACGGCGAGGTCGAAAACGCTGAACACCGGACAGCCCAGCGCTGTACTCCATTCATCATAAAAGGATTTTGGCGCGCGTCCTAGATCGATCACCGCATCCCAATGACGACCTGTCCACGAACCGTGGAACTCATCGTCGGGATGTAAGAGGAGAACTCGCATAAGAGCAGGTGTCAGGTCTCAGGCTTCCGAATTTCCTAAGACCTGAGACCTAACGCCTGAGACCTGAGTTTCCACCAGCGCCCAACTCAGCGGCGTTCCCCGCTCTACGTCGCAGGCCGCGCGCTTTCCCAGAACTTCGTTGAGGTGCCGCGGATGCAATCCGTCCGCCGGACGAATTGACCTCACGTTTTGCGGCGTAAACAACTCGCCCTTTCTCATATTTTCGACGACAAACAGCGAGCGCCGAAACTTGCGACTGTTGGCTTCGCGCGGTCCGGAGGCAAACTGAATCGCGCCGAGAGCTTTCTCGGCCGTGCGCACCGCCTCCACCATCGCCTTGAATTCCTCGGGCTCGAGCGAAAACGCGCCGTCGGGCCCGCCATCTGCCCGCCGCAGGCAAAGATGCTTTTCAATGATGCACGCTCCAAGCGCCACGGCGACGACTGGAAGCGCGATGCCCATGGTGTGATCGGAAAGCCCCACGGGACAACCGAAACGCCGCGCCAGCTCAGGAATCGTGCGCAAGTTTGCTTCTTCCGGCGGCGCTGGGTACGCGCTCGTGCACTTCAACAGCGCAATCTGAGTCGCACCCGCCTGGCGCGCCGCCTCGAGCGCTTCGGAAATTTCATCTTCGCTGGCCATGCCCGTGGACATGATCAGCGGCTTTCCGGTGCGAGCCATCTTCCGGATCAGGCCAATATCCACCAGTTCAAACGATGCCACCTTGTGCGCCGGAACATTCATTTCCTCGAGAAATTCGACGGCGGTGCCATCGAACGCGCTCGAAAACAAATGCATCCCCAACTCGTCCGCGATCGCTTTGAGTTTCGGCTGCCAGTCCCAGGGCGTAAACGCCTCCTGGTAGAGGTCGTGAAGAACGCGACCATCCCACAGCGTGCCGCCCGCAATCCGAAAACATTCTTTGTCGCTGCGCAGCGTGATCGTATCGGCCGTATAGGTCTGGAGCTTGACCGCATCCGCGCCCGCGTCTTTGGCGGCATGAATAATTTTGACGGCCTGATCAAAGCTTTGATTGTGATTGGCCGAGAGTTCGGCGACGATGTAAACCGGCGCGCTCGCCCCAACCGCCCGCTCACCGATCCGCAATTCCCGCTGCATCAAGAGCTCACTTTTCCATTGAGTTGCACCGCGGCCTCCTGCGGAAGAAACGGCGGGCGGCGTCCGCTGCGAATTATCGCCAGCGCATTCTCTCCTTCATTGAACAACAGGTCGAGAGCGGAAGCATAGGGTTGAAACGGTGGAAAAAGCTGGCGGTACACGGGGTGTTCGTAATGTTGAAACGACACGCCGATCCCCCGCCCCGTCATGATGGGCAAATCGTTCAGCAGATAATCGGCTGATCCCAAGGGCGAGAGATAGGATGTCGCTCCCAGCGACTCACAGATCCCCGCCAGCAAATCGGTTCGCTTGCCCGGCACAGCTAGTTCCGAAGATCGGAGCATGGGCGTGCGGATGTCCAGAACTTGGGCGAACCACCGCAGCAGGCTGATGGTGAGCGTAGCGAGATTCAAAGTGGATGCCGCCGACCTCATCAAGTCGCTTACCGCGCCGTAATACCGATCGAAGAACGGCGCATGACGATAATTCAACTCCACGGCGCGCAGGTGATCGCGCCAGAATTCCGGCTCGCGAATCTCCACATCTGCAATGCGCTGGCCAAGCCGCCCTCGGAACACGACGGGCACAGTGAGCCACAGCAGGCCCGTCGGAGTCTTGATCCGGTTTCGCTGCTGCCACGACTGCTTCTCAAACTGCACCGTATCCAGCAGCACGAACTTGTCCACCTGGTCGAGCAAGTCGAAATAGCCAAGCCATGGCAGATACGTCGGCTGCGCAATTGCGATCCTCACGACTTGCTCCCAGAGAGCACATAGCGGCCCGTGACTTTGCGAAATCCGAGAGACTCCCACAGCGCCGCTGCTGCCACTCGGCCTTCAATCACTTCGAGTTGTATTTTGGAGGGAGCATGTGTCCGGAGTTCACGGATCGCTTCGACAGCACACACCGTGGCAACGCCGCGCCGGCGAAATTCCGGCAGCACGTAGACTTCATAGATAACTCCCGTCATCCGCGGAAGAAACCGATGCTTCTCCAGCCCGAACAGAATGAACCCTGCGTGTTGCCTGTCGCAAACAATCCAGCGAAGAACGTACTGCGGGTTCGCCATGATGGTTGGAAAATAGTGCTCTTTCCAGTCCTCCTGCGGCACAAAAGACGGGTTCATTTCGGAGAAATGCTTCTCCGCCATGCGCAGAAACTCGTCCCGTTCCGAAGGAGCGATGGGAAGCATGACGGCCGTGCCTTGCCCTCCTGATCGCCGGGCCGCTTCGACCACCCGTGTTGCTCCCAAGCCGTCGACGAGCGTGCGGCCCAGGTTTCTCATGCGCTCGCGCACCCGGCGCGAATCGACCAGCTCTTTCACCGCGGCCACCAGCTTTGCCTGGTCAAAGTGGCGCGTCTCACCCAGGTCTACCACCGCACCGCGATGAGACAAGGCCTGTATTACATGCGCTTGCATAATATTTCTCGAATAGCTCAATACCGCACAACCCATGGAAAGCAGCTCCCACAGCGTTCCGCCGGCGACAATAATCGCCTGATCAGAGTGCTTCATGAATTGCGCCATATTTGGAGGGTTGAATACGACTTGGAGATTGCTCGCCCTGAGCTTTCGCAGCTCATGTCCCTTGTCGTAGCCGGCTCCCGCTATTACTGTAACTTCAAGATCGGAGCAGTGTGCCAGAGCATTCGCGATTTTTGGCGTCAGATTTTCCGGATCACTGCCGCCGAGGGTTACGAGAATCCTCTTGCCGGTGTGGCGAATCTCCCTTGTTTCAGTTTCCTGCCTGAACTCGCGGCGTAGCAAAACGTACGGCGGGCCTATCAACAATTTTGCGGTCGCGCCTCGTTTTCGATACACGTCTCCATCGTCGTCAAGATCCGGATTCACGATCAGATCGGCGGGAAAAGATTTCCGGTCGGCGAAATCATCGATCAGCAGCACTCGGAAGCCGGCGGCGTGAACCGTCTCCAGAAAATCACTGCCGAAGCGATCGCCGTCGATCACAACCCAATCCGCGCTCAGCCGGTGAGCCAATGCAATCGTTGCAGCAGCGTCCTTGGGACCGCCCGGGGTGGCACGAACCCGGCTCACAGTGACCCCTTCCGTGGTCACACGCGGCGAAAGCCCATCCGGCAGCTCTGCCACGGCAAGACTTGCCGTGCCGCCGGCGTCTTGCCAGGCTTGGGCCAGGGCCAGGCAGCGCATCACATGTCCAGTTCCTATCGCGAGACTGGCATCGGCACGAATCAGAAGTGCGCCTGGTTTCATCGCCTCTTTTGCAGTCTCTTCAATCGCCACCAGCACCTCGTTCCAGCCGATGCTATCACGGGTTCCGGAGATGGATACAAACCTCCCGAATCAATTTCTAAATCCTCGGTCCTGTCCGAAGTTACGCGGAAAACAGGACTACTTTGCGGACGTTTGCCGTCCTCGATTCAGGTGTACAATCCGGTTTCGCAAATCACGATGAAAACGGTCATCATCATGCAGGCGCGGAGTAACAGCAGCCGCCTGCCGGGGAAAGCAATGTTGCCGGTCGGCGGATATCCCAGCGCCGTGCTGGCCGCATTGCGGGCGGCCAACCTCGGGAGCGAGACCATAGTAGCTACGTCGTCCGAGCCTTCCGATGATGCTCTAGCCAATATCCTGGGCCAACATGAAATCCGTGTAGTGCGCGGACCCTTGGAGGATGTGCTGGCGCGATATGCTCTGGCAGTGGCGGAACTGCCCGAGGATTGCGTTGTGGTTCGGCTAACGGGCGACAATGTGGTTCCTGATGGCAGTTTGGTGCAAGAATTAGTATTGGGTTTTGCCGGGTCGGGCGCGGAGTATTCTTCGCAAGAATTTCCGCAGAGCCGACTTCCACACGGAGTGGGTGGAGAGGCTTTTACGGTTGCGACGCTGCGACGGGCGCACGCACTTGCAACCAGTCCGCATGATCGCGAGCATGTGACCCCGTGGATCCGACGGAATTGCGCGGTGATGATTCACACGCCCCAGGTGATCGGCGCAGCTGACTTCAGCCACCTGCGCTGCACCATTGATGATGAAGAGGACTATCAGAGGATGGTTCGCTTGTTTGAGGCCGTGGCCGATCCGGTTCACATCGGGTGGTTTGCGCTGACGAAGAAGCTAGCGCTTCTTCCCGGCGAACCAGGGTTTCGCGTGCCCTGTCGCGTTTCTTCGGGAGGAATCCACAGTGAGTTGACGCTCGGCACCGCGCAACTGGGGATGGAGTATGGAATCGTGAACCGAGCAGGGCAACCTGCGCGACCGCTGGCGATTCGTATGGTGCACGCGGCAATCGCTCATGGGGTTACGGCGCTGGATACGGCTCGCGGCTATGGCGAGGCGGAAGAAGTTCTGGGCGATGCACTCAGCGGAGCCTGGCGATCGCGGGTTGAGGTAATCACCAAGCTCGATCCTCTCGCGTCGTTGACGCATGATGCGGTCGCGAGTGAAGTTCGCGCCGCGGTTGACGACAGTGTGAGACGCTCCTGCGAAGCGCTGGGAGTCACAAAGCTCTCGACGTTGTTGTTGCATCGCCCCCACCACCACAACGCTTGGGGAGGCGCGGTCTGGCGCCGGCTTTTGGAATTGCGCGACGAGGGAACGATTGGTGCTTTGGGGGCTTCGGTCTATGAGCCCGGCGAAGCGCTCGAACTCTCGCAGGATCCAGCGATCGTGCATTTACAGATTCCGATGAACGTTCTGGATTGGCGCTGGAAGGCAATGGGCGTGGATCGGGCACTGGCGGGGCGTCCGGATGTGGTGGTACATGCCCGTAGCGCGCTGCTGCAGGGACTTCTGGTCGCACCGGCGGAATCCTGGCCCTCATCGGCTGACTTCGATGCAGCAGGTTGCTTGCGCCAGCTCCGAAGATTGGCGGCCGAGTTCGAGCGCGAGAGTCTGACGGATCTGTGTCTTGCTTATGTTCGCTCGCAACCCTGGATCACGAGCGTGGTCGTGGGTTCGGAGACGATGGAGCAGTTGAATGAGAATCTGAGATTGTTCTGTTTGCCCAAGCTGAACCCGGAGCAGTGCGGCGAACTGGAGAGTTTGACGCCGAAAGCGCCAGAGGGTCTTTTGAATCCATCCCAATGGAAAGTTGTCCATGAGCAATCTGCAAAGTAACGCAAACGGTACCGATAACAATAATGAGGATCCGTTATCGATGTTTCGCCTTGATGGCAGGG
>JBEKXC010000058.1:0-23071 GCA_049512435.1 Terriglobales bacterium
TTGATTGAAATACACTTCCCCACCGACCCCAACACCAACCTTTTGATGTTGTTTCGTTGGCTGCATTTTGTCGGCGGCGTAACCTGGCTCGGCCTGCTGTATTTTTTTAATCTCGTTAACGTTCCGTTCATGAAAGGATTGGATCCTGTCACCAAAGGCAAAGTCCTGCCCAGCCTGATGTCGCGCGCCCTCTGGTGGTTTCGCTGGAGCTCGGTGCTCACCGTGCTGATGGGCCTGGCATACTGGGGCAACATCGTCGCCTCCGACGCCAGAAACGGAGGCGCATCTTCCGGTGTTCCTATGGCGACTTTTTTTGCGATCTGGACCGTCGCTTGGGCGCTGATGTATGCCTGCACCATCCCCGGCAAAGGCGTGCTCGACAAAGGGCCGGTGCTCGCCGTGATTTATGCCGTCATCGTTGTCGCAGCCTCCTGGTTGTTTTTGCGCTTCAACGATCATGACTGGGAGAGCAATCGCCTGCTCGCCATCGGCATCGGCGGCGGCATGGGTTGGGTGATGATGCTGAACGTCTGGGGAGTAATCTGGCGCGCGCAGAAGAAAATTATCCACTGGACCGCCGACAACGCGGCCAACGGCACGCCCATCCCCGACAAAGCAAAGTATCTGGCCCGACAGGGCTTTCTAACGTCGCGCGCAAACTTCGTGCTGTCGTTCCCCATGTTGTTCCTGATGGGGGCCGCGAGTCACTATCCCATGTTTGGAAAGTGAGCTTGCAACTTGTGTTTGGAAGATAGCCGGCGGTGCTTCCGTAGCACCGGCGTCTCGCCGACGACGCTCATGCTCTTGTCCAAAAGCCGTGGATCGTACTTTTGTTCGCCCTTCCCGAGAGCTCTCCCCTGAACGCCGCCGGAGTCATCCCCGTCGCCCTGCGGAACGCGCGCGTGAAGTGGCTCTGGTCCGCATACCCCGCCGCCAGGCTGATCTCAGCCATTGAGGTCTCACCCGTAAGCATCTGTTCGCACGCCGCGCGGATGCGCAACCGATGAACGTGTTCGCCAATACCCTCTCCGACGCATTTACGGAAAACCCGCGACAGATGCACAGGATGCACTCCTGCCTCCCGCCCAAGCTCGTCCAAGGTCACCCGCTGGCAATGCTCGGCCGCCAGTTTTTCAATGATTCGCCCCAACCACGCAGGCCGGTGAGTAACATTCTCCCGCCGCATGCGAGCAACGTGAGCCAGCATTTCCGCGAGCAGGCTCTCGACAAATAAGTCGCCAGCCGCTGCGCTATCGGCCGACGCGGCGCCCTGAAACTCGCGATACATTTTCATCCCGAGCCAGAGCAATGGGCCACCTTTGCAATCGTCATGGGCCAGATCAAGCGCGGCCGAGCAATCCGCCAACCGCTGCCGCCAGCTTGGCCGGATTTCAATTTCGAAAAACCGGACGCCGTGCGGACCGACTTCGTCCTGGTGCGGAATCCCCGCAGGCCGAAAATGAACAGTGAACGGTCGAAACTGCCGCTCCTGGCGTTCGTAGCGTTCTCCGTATTGCCCCTCCAGAAGAAGAGCAAAGAAAGCAAGTTCGTGAGCATGCGAGGGAAGTTTTCTAGGCGAGGCGTGCCGTAGATTCGTGAAAATTGCGCCGCACTGCTCATATTTTCCTTCGACTGCGCCATAGAAATTGCCCGCCCCCAACGCCTGCTCGCCACCGGCTTCGGAATCCGTGTTGGCCATGCCCGCTCCTGCTAAGGTTGTCTTTGTTCTAGACGCATCCAGTTCAGGTTCGTTAGCCTTACGACACGAACAGACGCGGGAGGAAACTTCATGATTCGTTATTGCGCTTTGCTTTGCCTGTCGGCCTTGTTACTGGCCCCATCATCCGCAGCAGACGCTCCGAAAGCCGCTGCCAACAATTCCACCACACCCGTATATACGACGGACGGACGCCTCGTGTTCCCCGCAAACTATCGCGAATGGATCTATCTGACCACCGGCCTCGACATGGACTATAACCCGGATCTCGCGGCCATGCCCGGACACTCCATGTTCGACAACGTCTTCGTCAATCCGGAAGCCTACAAGATCTTTGTCGCAACCGGAACCTGGCCCGACAAAACCATGCTCGTTCTCGAGGGCCGCATGGCCGCCAGCAAAGGCTCGATCAACCAGGCCGGACACTTCCAGACCAACGACGTCATGACGCGATCCGCTCACGTCAAAGACGCGCGCTTCCCGGGCGGATGGGCTTTCTTCCCTCTTGACGAAGCTCAGCCGACCAGGCCGATTCCAAAAGAGGCCGTGTGCTATTCCTGTCACGAGCAGCACGCCGCCGTCGACACCACATTCGTGCAGTTCTATCCCACCTTGCTCGAGATTGCGAAAAAGAAGGGCACGCTTGCCCCAGCCTATAAGAAAGAAGAAGCCGCTGCCGCGGCAGAAACCTCCGGAAAGAACTGAGCCCCTGTGGTGACTGAACCCGTGTGGTGACGGGGCTTCGCCCCGTTCTGCTCTTGCCGAAATTTGCACCGCCGTAATCTCGCTCTGAACGTCGACTCCACCTACTATTGAGGGCAGTATGCGCGAGTATTTCGACTCAATTGTCGAATGGTCAGGCGCTCTCGAACACTGGCGCCCCATCGCGCGCTGGGCCGTCGTGGCGTGGCTGGTGTTCTACGTGCTCTTCCTGATCTACGCCTTCAACATGCACGGCGGATATCTGTTCATTGACTCCGCCAACCTTGTCGTTCACGAAGGAGGCCACCTGCTCTTCCGGTGGTTCGGCCCGACGCTCTGTCTCTGGGGAGGGACGATTCTGCAATGGCTGGTCCCGCTGCTGCTGGCCGCCTATTTCTTCCACGAACGCCAGCCCGCGGCTTTCGTGTTCTGCCTGTTTTTCTTCTTTGAGAACTGGCTCTACACGGCAACCTACATGGCCGATGCTCGCGCCATGATATTGCCATTAGTAACTACCGGAGACCCCGATTATGTCGAGCACGATTGGAATACAATTTTCTCGAGTCTAGGAGTCCTGCAGTACGACACGACAATCGCCGCGATTGTCCGCTTCATGGGATGGTGCGGAATGCTGGCATCCGTGGCATGGCTGGCAACGCGTATGAAGTTGTCAGTGGAGCGACGGGCGTCCTCGCCCGTCCACCACTAATGTCGATTCCTAACCTCGTGCCAAATTTCAAGCCTGAGGCGCCGCTTTCGCCGCCAGCGTCCAAGGTTTGCCGTCAAAATGCGCGGGCAACGACAAGCCAAACAATTTCAGGATCGTAGGCGCCACATCCACAATCGCAGGCTTCTCTGCGATGAACTTGTGGCTGGAAAACAAAACTCCCGGAACCAGTCTCGGATCGATGCAGTGGTCGCCGCTCCACGCCTTGATGTTGTCCTCGAAAATCTGCGACGTAACTTTGCCCAGCACCGAATCCCACGAGGCGCGATAGCCCGCGCCATAACCGACAATCAGGTCCGGAGAATTCTCCGTATAAGGCCCGCGATAAACATTGTCCGCAATAAACACGCCCGTGATCCCAACTGTGCCCGAAGCCGGATCGACCAGCCCATTCAGCTTTTTTTGCAGCTCGTCTTTCAATGCCTCGGCTTCGGACGCATCCACAATCCCCTGCTTCTCGCGCCCTTTGATATTCAGATAAAGCCCGTTGAGGCCCATGGTGTAAGCACGAGTGCGCGACCAATCCACGTCCTCGAACCAGTCGCCGCTCTCGGTCTTGCCGTCCTTCAGCGCCAGGTATCCGTTCTGGTGCAGCCACGCATTCAGGTTCATGCAGCGCGCAAACGACTTGAATCCATGATCGGAGATCACCATCAGCAGCGTGTCACCGTCAATTTTCTCCATCACGCGCCCGATCAGGCGATCCATGCGCTCGTAGAGATCCTGAATCACCTTGGGATGCTGGCTGTGCGGCACATCGCGCGCCGCCGGGTGATCTTCGTCCAGGTAGCGCCAGAACATGTGCTGGATGCGGTCCGTCGTATCGAACACGCATGTACACAACCCCTGCTTCGTTTTATCCAGTGCATCGAAGAGCATGCGCTCGCGATCTTCATGATTGCCGTAAGCCTGCGCCAGGAAGGCATCGTCATCGAGCACATGCTCGTTGAGCGCCCAAGTGTCTTCCGCCAGGCCGAGCGTGGCATACGGGCCGAAGAGCTTGGCCAGATAAATCGAATAAGTCACTGGGTGCGAGATCGGCAGGTCGGGATGTCCGGGATCGATATTCACCGGCGTGACATAAACTTCAACCTCCGGCGATAGTTCCTTGAGATAGAAACGGCAGATGCCGTGCGCCGTGAAACCCAAGCCAGCCTTGAATTCTGCCGGAACCCACTCGGAGTATTCCCCAACCTTCAGAGTGAACTTTTCAGTACCGACCACGATGCGCGCCTGTTTCGATCCAGGCTCTGGCCGAATTTCGAAATCCACGCGCAGTTCGGTGCCGGCTTTCTTCGCCAACGGGCTGTCGGGCCCCGGAATGTATGAACGGCAAACCCCATTCTTGCGCTCGATGGGCACGCGCACGCCGCCTTCGCGAAACTTGTCGCCTGCCATGCGGGTCGTACACAGGCAAAACGTACCCTGACTGCCCTTCAAGTCGGGCACGCACATCCCGGAAAGCAGCACGCCCTGAAACTTTTCTGGCGGAAACGTGACGGGTACGCGAATCACGGAACTGAAAATTCCTGCATTGCCCAGCCAGTGCCAGAACGGCGTGCCCTTCCGCATCGCCTTGATTTCCGTTTTGCCGAATGGAATGGAATACTTGCCAATTTTTATATGCCGCTTCGGCCCCTTGATTTCCGCCGACGAAAGAAACGGAAGATAGCTATTTCTATCGCAAGCCAGAAAATCGTAGATATTGTGTTTGCCCGGATTCACCCCGGTCATGAATGTCGACCATGCCACTGGAGAAATCGGAGGGAAAGTCGTGCGCAGTTTGCTGAAAGTTCCCTTGTCGCGCAGCCTGGAAAGGTTCGGGAGCCTGCCTTCGTTCATAAAACGGTCGGCGAGTTCCGGATCCATGCCGTCGAATCCCAAAATCACTGCTCGCTCAAACGTCGCCTTACCATACGCATTTCGTCGCCGTAGGAATCGGAACAGCTGGCGAAACGGCCAGGTCATCAACGCGTAAAACGAATAGAGGAACGCAACAAAAATCGCCCAGAACGACGACAGTACCGCAAATCCCGCCCCCGGACCGGCGTAAGCATGAGCAAGCGCAGGCGTGAGCATCAAGGCGGTCAGCAACACTCGTGTGGTGACGGGGCTTCGCCCCGTCCCAATCGGGCACAATCTCTTCATATTTTGATCCCCAAAAGCTCCTTGAAAACAAATCCTGCGACCATCGACAGGATGAAGAACAGCCAAATCCAGTTCATGCCATACCCCGCGATCTCGATATTGCGGTCCGGGTAATTGATCGAAATGGATTCAATCGGACTATTCTCCGGCAGCGCCGGCTCGGCCGACGAGAACATACGCTCCCAGAAGTGCCCCCGCAAGCGGATCGTCGAAATTCGCGGCAAGTCACTCCCCACGCAAACAGCCTTCGCAGCGCTCTGGCCGGCCGCGGCAATCTTCACTTCATATTTTCCCTCTTTTGAGCCAACTAGTCGCCAGACAATCTCACTCTCTGCCGGAACGTGCACCGAAGGCGCGGTCATGGTGATCTCGGGTGGAAGATCAAGCGTCACGTCAGTCACCGCGTCGACGCCGGTCGCCTGTCCGGCGAGATGAACGGTCAAAAGAAACGGCGCGTTCGGAGGAATCGGAGTCGCACCCAGATAACGATCGATCTGCACGATCAGCAACGTAATCGGAATGATGACGTACAGCAGCGGTTTGAAAGCGAGTTTCAAATAACGTCCTGTACCGCGCAGAATCTTGCCGTAAGAGCCCATGACCACGGGAATCTGATCGCGATACAGCCGCACCGCCAGCAGATGGGCTTTCAGCTGATCTTTCGCAATGCCGATTGCTTTTTGATCCGACGTGTAGCCAAACAAGACCACCATCAGCAATCCAACCACTAGCGACACGACAATCACAATCGCCAGCGGACTGGTCAGCAGAGAGAACTGGAATGCCACCATTGCCGCGCCGTACTCTGCGCGTGCCATCGGATTTAAGAGAACAGTCAAGCTACTCGATGTACCCCAACCCGCGGAGCCGCTTCTGGATTTCTTCTTTCGTCGTGCTGCTCTCGTCCGGCAGAATTTTCTTGGTTTCCTTCTCCAGCATGTGGATTACGAATTCGTCGACCGATTCGTACCCCGCGGCATCTGAACATTGCTTCACCTTCTCCAGAAGTTCGCCTTCGATCTTCACCTTGTGTGAACCAAACATGATTTCTCCCGTCTGTAATCGCAGCCTAGCGCGACTGAAACACCGACTGCCCCATCATCTCTTTCGTTTTCGCGATTCCGAATTCCGACAAGATCGTCGGTGCGATATCCGTCAGCGCCGGAGTTTGCGCTTCAATCTTGCGGTTGCTCAACAACACTCCCGGCACTTTCGTAAAGTCCATGCAATGATCGCCGCTCCACGCATTCGTGTTGTCCTCGAGCACGTCCGCCGGAAAGGCGCCCAGAATCGTTTTCCATCCCGCGCGATACCCGCGGTTGTAGCCGACGAGCGCATCCGGACCCGAGTGCGCATACGGCCCTTGATAGGCTTCGCTCGCAAAGTCAATTCGCGTAATCACCTGCGATCCGTCTTTCGGATCCCGAACCCCCAAAAGCTTCTGCCGGATTTCCTGCAGCAACGCATCGGCCTGAGCGCCGGGCTCTACGATGCCCTCGCGCTCGCGTCCGCGAATATTCAAATAAAGTCCGTTGAGTCCCAATCCGTAGGCGCGCGTGCGGCTCCAATCTACATCAGAGAAGGGCTCGTTCGGATCCCCGCTGGCGCCTTCTTTCCGGGTGATGTAGCCATTGTTCAGCAACCACGTGTTCAGATTGAAGGAGTGCCGGTAGGGAGCAAATCCGTGATCGGAAAGGACGAGCAGCGTCGTATTCTCGTCGACCTTCGGCATCACCTCGCCAAGCACCTGATCAATCTGTTCGTAAAATTCCTCAAGTGACGACCCGTACTGAGCAGCGAGCGCGGCGTCATACGCAGGACTCTGCGGATCGGTCAGCCGCCACATCATATGCGCATTCAGATCGAGGCTCGAGAAATAAAAGAAGAACAGCCCATCGTGAAATTTTGGAAACTCAACATCGAATGCGCGTCGATGTTCAGCGAGCACAGTGTGCGACTGTTCCAGGAATTCTTTGTCGTCCAGTACACCGGCGGTCAGTGCCTTGGTATCTTCGGCAATGCCTTGCGTGTGGAATTCGCCGATTTGTTTCGCCAAGTCGCGCGAATAACTCGTCGGTGTGGAGATGGGCAGAGCCGGGTTTTCCGGATCGATATTGATGGGCGATACGTAAAGTTGAAAACGCGGATGCGTCTGTTTGAGATAAAAACGGCAGATCCCCTTCACATTGCCGATAATCGGCATGAGCTGGAATTCCACCGGAACCCATCCGCTCCAATCGCCTTCTTTCAAAACGAATTGCTGATCCTGCAAGCTAACGCGCGCCACTGACTCCAGCGGATCCACATCAACCGTGAAGGGCTCTGTGGCAGGCGGCGAGTTCTTGCGAAACGTGTTGTCCGGGCCAATCAGATTAGTCGCGACTCGATTGTTCTTCACCTCGACCTGCACCACTTCCCCACCCTCGATGGCCCCCACCGCCGCTGTCGGATCATCGGTGTAGAAAGTGAACGTGCCATAGGTGCCGCGCAGATCGGGCGTGCCCATGCCGGAAAGAGTTTTGCCTTTCGCCGTGATCGGAGGGAAATTTGCCGGGATGCGGTAAACATAATTGGGCACGCCTTGTTCGTCCAGAATCTCCCAGAAGGCCTTGCCGTGCCGCAACTGTTCCGCTGAACCGCTGCCCAGCGGAATCACCCAACTCCCGAGATGAAAGCTATGCTTGGGCCCCTCGACCTTCGACGTCGAAAAATAAAGCTGAAAAGTTTTCGGATCGCGATGAATGAAATCAAAGATTCCATGCCCGCCGGCATTCATGCCAGTTATCAGGTTCGACCACGCCACCGGACTTTGCGGTGGGATGCTGGTCGTCAAACGCCGGAACGAGCCCTGCTCGGCCAGCCGGGCAAAGTTTGGCATTTTGCCCTCCGCCATGAATTTCGTAAGCAGGTCCGGGTCGAGCCCGTCGACGCCGAGAATGATCAGTTTCCGGGACGCAAACGCTCCGCCCCGCGCGTGCTGGCACGAGAGAAGCAGGCTCAACGCCGCGGCACAGATTGCCGCCAGGCACACTAGCCAAAGACGTTTTCTGAAGGGCGCTGTCACTTTAAATCTGCAATTATCGTCTGCAATATTGGTCCGGCTTCCTGGCTAGCTTCCTGACTAGCTTTTTGACTAACGATGGATGGCGATCACGGCATCACCACTGGAGGAGATCCCGAGGAGCAGGTACATAGATTGTACAAGGAGTTGCCGAGACGTCAACTGGGGCGAATTGACTTTTTGACCTTTTGATCTTTTGATCATTGGCGACATAGCCTTTACACTTACTGCCATGATAAGAAAAGTCTTCGCCGGCGTGAGTCTGATATTTCTTTGTTTTTCTTTCGCCGCAGCCGCCTCCAAACCGAACCTGGTGTTGATCACAATAGACTCGATGCGCGCCGATCGCATGGGCTTCCTCGGCGCAAAGGGTGCGCTTACACCCAACCTTGATCGCCTCGCCACGGAGAAAGAGAGCATCGTCTTCGAGCATGCCTATGCCCAGGCGCCGGCCAGCGTTGTTTCGCACGCGACCATTCTCTCCGGCGCCTACCCTCAGAGCACCGGCATGAGCGAGATTGGCGGTACCCTGCCCTCATCGCTGCCTTACCTGCCGGACTTGCTGAAGACGCAGGGCTATCGCACGGCCGCCTTTGTTGGTTCCATTGATCTAGACCCGTGGAACGGCCTGGCGCAGGGGTTCGACCGCGGCTTCCAGTCTTACGACGCCGGTTTTCGCCCCGCGATCCCCGGCGACGCCCGTCCTCCCGTAACCGAGCGCCGTGGAGCCGAGGTTGTCGCCCGCGCCATCGCTTGGCTGGATCATAACGCGCAGGAACAAGGACAAGGCCAGTTTTTTCTGTGGGTTCATATCAGCGCTTCGCACGCACTCGGCGCTTCCTACAATTCCGCCATTTCCGCAGCCGATGTGGCCGTTGGAAAACTAATCAGCGCCCTAAAGCAACGGAAAGTCTACGGCGATACCGCCCTGATCGTGGTCGCCGACCACGGGGAGAGCCTCGGCGCCCACGGCGAAGACGCACACGGCATTTTCCTCTATGACGAGACCATTCATGTCCCGCTGCTCATCAAACTTCCGCAAAATCAGCTCCCTCAGAGCGAGCCCGCTGCGAAGCCAGCGACCACCCGAGTAGCGGCCCGAGTAGCTGCCAAGGTAAGGCTCGTGGACATCGCTCCGACCCTGCTTGAGATTGCTGCGATCCCGGTTCCATCGCAAATGCCGGGACAGTCGCTGTTACGCATCGCAAAAACAACGTCCGGCGGCAGCGCTAGTGGTAGTGACCAGCCCGTGTATTCGCGCGCCGATCTGCCGCAACGCGGATTCGGCTGGAGCCCGCTCGAATCCTGGCGCGCAGGCAAGTATCTCTACATTCGCGCCCCGAAGCCCGAACTCTACGACTTGACCGCAGACCCTGGCGCCGTCCACAATCTGGCCCAGAGTTCGAAGGCCACGCTCGACACGATGGCCGCACAGCTCGATAACTTCGACCGCCGTTTCAGCGGCGAGGCCGGCAAGTCTTCCGCGGAGCTGAGTTCTTCCGAGATGCAGAAACTGGCGTCGCTCGGATACATCGGACTACAAAAGTCGTCGGGCTCTACCGTCACGGTCGCTGGAACCGATCCCAAAGACAAAATAGCGACCGCCAACAAGGTGATCGAAGCCGCCTCGGCTCACGACCAGACGAAGCCAGACGTCGCTATTGCCACGCTCACGCCCCTGGTGTCCGACAAAGTGTCCGACAAAGTCTCCGCCGATCCCAACCTCTACCTGGCGCAATACACGCTCGGCGTGGCGCTGGCCCGCAAAGGACAATACGCCGAGGCGGTCAAGCATCTGCACAAAGCCGTTGAACTCCAGCCCGACTCCGCCTGGGCGCACTACGAAATCGGCGCGATCCTGCTGAAAACCCGAGACTTCAAAACCGCCATCGTGCACCTCGAAATCGCTGCCGGGCGCCTGCCCGCCTTCGCCCCCGCACACCTCTCCCTCGCCGAAGCCTACGACCACCTTGGCCGCGCCGAGGACGCTAAGAGAGAACGAAGTAAGACAACTCAGAAATAGCGAGCCGCAAAGATCTTTGAGACTTGCGCAAAATTAAAGGGCGTCCCGATGCTTCGGGACGCCCATGGACAACGATAACGCTAAGCCCAACCGGGCAGTTTTAGAAGTAGAACTTCGCACCCAGTTGCACCACGCGACCCTCTCCCTGCGTGCTGATGTTCTGTACACCAAAGATTTGTCCGAAGGTGCCAGCGTCCAGGAACGAAGCATCGTTGGAGGGAGTACTGCCGCAAGCGCCAAAATTCGCCGGCGGGCAGAAATTCGCGTGGTGGAAGGTGTTGAAGGTCTCCAGCCGGAGTTGGAAATAACGCGACTCGTCGATGTGAATATTCTTCTCGATCGCCATGTCCGTGTAATTGAGACCGGGGCCATAGAACGGATTGCGGCTTGCGTTCCCCATGCCGGCGCCAGTATACCCAGGGATCACTCCGCCGCAGCCCGAGGCATTGCAGCCGTTTGTAAAGGCTGATGCGCCGTTGGTGAACCAGAAAGGCGCACCCACGGTAGACACCGTACTGCGTGGATTGAGCAACTGCAGTTTGCCGATTACGTTGGGCCGATCAGGACAGAAATAGAAGGAGATTCCACTGACGTCACAGGTCAGCGAGTGCTCCCAGAGGTCAAGAACCGGGACCGGGAACCCATGTTGCAGCGTGTAAATCCCGGAGAGGTTCCAGTCGTCGGTCAGCCTCTTCCATTTGTGAGTGAGCTTGAAGATGGGAAGCGTATAGGTATAGCTTACGACGAAACGCTGCGGCGCATCGCTCCCCGCAGGGGCATACAGCGAGTCCCGGCCCGCTTTGCCCCAAGGACTAGGTCCGGGGCCGTTAAACGAACCTTCTTCAAAACTTGAGGTCTCGTCGAAGTAACGCGACCAGGTATAGGCAGCCAGAACCTGCAAACCATTGCTGAAATGCCGGTTGAACTCCGCCTGCATCGAATTGTAGTTCGAATTCCACCCTGTGGCTTGGATACCGGGCTGGCCATAGACAGACAGGTTGTACGGCGTCGCCCCTGGGACCTGGGCTCCGCCCAGCGGCGTCTGGAGAGGGCAAAAGGGCATCAACAGACCGCTGGGACAACCGCTGGCCGCGGAGGCCGTATTCGTTCCAGGATATTGACCTGCCTGGTTCGCGTTAAGCGCGCCTTCTTCGTGCCGGCCAATGCTCCCTACGTAGGCGAGCGAAACGATAGTGGATTTATCGAGCTGCCGCTGGACTGTGAGGTTAAAGTTGGTGGACCGCGGCGTCGTAAACTTCGGGTCATACGCATTCCAGTTAAGACCAATGGGATAATACGTCGCGGGATTGAAACTGCCACCCTTGGGTGGCGCAACATAGGGGTAGGGGTTGACTCCAGGGCCAAATGGATCTGCGATGGTACCGGGACTCCCCGCAACATAGCCAGTAATGGGCGAGGTAAATACGGGGGAGCCCACCAGTTGCCCTCCACTCGTAGCCAGGGCAAACGGAGGGTTCGCCAAGCCCTGGAGAATCAATTCTTCTTCGGAGCGGTTGTAGTACATTCCGACGCCGCCGCGGATGCTCCATTTGTGACCACCCCCGGGGCTCCATGCGAAACCCAGGCGCGGAGCCAGGTTGTCATAATGGATGGAGGTGCCGCCGTACTTATTGATGCCAGCGTCGCCGGGATAGACAAAGCCGGGCGGCATTTCAGGATACACAGTGGACTGCTGGCCGGGACGCCAGGCAACGTTAACCTCGCCGCCGTAATAGAGGTTATACCACGGCGTCTCGATGTCCCACCCCGTACCCAGCGTCAGCGTAAGATTCGGCCGTATTTGCCATAGGTCTTGAACGTACGAGTAGTATTCCCGTCCACGTCCATCAATGATCGACCCGCTGCCCTGAGCGTAGCTGGTGGGTAATCCGAGCAGGAAATCGGCACCCGGAACTCCCGTTGAATATGGGCCCCCGCCGGTGTAGCCGTACGTGCCAAATAGGTTATTGTTGAAGGGGTTGTTGATCTCCAGACGCTCCATGGTGAAGCCAGCCTTGAAGGTGTGTTTTCCCCAAACCTTGCTGAAGTTGTCCGACGCTTCATACACGTTCTGGTAGCGCGGCTGCGGTCCATCGGAGCTGAACCCCAGGTCGAACAACCCTGTAACGTTCATCACCGGTAGGGAGTTATATTGAGAGCTCTGAGGGACAAGGCCGGTAAATCCATAGGTTTGTGGGTTCACGATATTTACCGGCAGGACGGCCTGATAGTTGAAACGAACATAGCCAAAACGAGCTTCATTCAAAGTAGTCGGTGAGAAGGTGTGGGTCCAGTCTACTGTGTATTGCTCCGTTTTCTCCGAGTTTGTATCGCCGAAGCCGGGCAACGTAGCTCCCACAAACGGTATCGTATTCGAGAACGGTTCCTTCTCGTACTGGCCGTAGAACCAGAGCGCATCGTTCTGCCGCAACTTATAGTCGATCCGATAGAGATATTGGTTATCCGAAAGCGTCTCTTTTGCGTTGAACGTATAATCGCACGGCACCGCGCCGGCGCCGGACGCGTTGTTACAGACGGCAGCATTTTGGGCCGCTGGGACGAACTGAGTAACCAGCTTCACCGCCAGCGGATTAAAATCTGCCGTCGGGATAGTGTTAGTGGAGAACAGAGCAGTGCCTGGCGCCCCCGTGTACGGCGTTCCGGGCGCGCACGGAGTTCCGCCGCCAACGGGACAGATAGACTCACTGTCGCCGAACAAAGCGATCGGACTGACGTTGCCAGTGCTGCCGATGGGGTTGAGCAAGTTTGAGGCGCTAAAATCGCCGCCGGTTTGGGCAGGGGAGTAGACCGGAGTTGTGCCGAAACCAGTCTGTGGCAATCTTTCCCGGTTGCCCTGATAGGAGAAGAAGAAGAAGGCCTTGTCCTTGACGATCGGGCCCCCTATTGTTGCACCAAATTGGTTCCGGTGAAAGGGAGTGGCGGGTATGCCCGCAAGCCCTTCAAAATAGTTCCGGCCATCGAGGAAAGTGTCGCGATAAAACTCGAACCCATCCCCGTGGAATTGGTTCGTGCCGTTCTTGATGATGGCATTCATAATGGCGCCCGAGTTGCGCCCATACTCCGGGTTGATGGTGCTCGTGACCATGTTGAACTCGCCGATGGCGTCCGGACTCGGCACCAGCAGGTTGTCGTTCAGCGCGGCATCGTTGGCGTCAATGCCATTAATCAGGTAGGCGTTCTGCTGGGTTTCCGAGCCGTTTGTCGAGTAGCTTCCCATGCGATCGGAGGAGGCCACGACGCCGGGCTCCAGTTGCTGCAACTGGGTCCAGTTGCGACCGTTCAAAGGCATACTCACGATTTGATCGCTGCTTACAACGGTCCCCTGCTGCATGCTCGTGCTTTCAACCTGAACGGGATTGGCTTCGACGACGATCTGTTCGGTAGCCGCACCGAGGGCTAGCTTCGCGCTCAGGGTGTATATCTGGTCGATCTCCAAGTGGATGCCCGATGCCTGGTACGCCTTGAATCCGCTTTGCTCCACCTTGACCGTGTAATCACCGACAGGGACTTGCAGGAAAGAAAAAGCACCGCTGCTGTTCGAGGTGGTGGTATACAGGATTCCCGTCGCCACATTGGTAGCGGTGAGCCTCGCACCGGAAACCACGGCTCCGGTCGGATCCGTGACTGTACCACGAATGCTGGCATAGAGGTTATCGGCGCTCGCGGGGACCGTGCAGACGAGCGTGAAGGCAAGAAGGAGAAGGATGCTGAAAATCTGGAAGGATTTCATGCGCAGTGACCTCCGTGGTCAAGTTCCCTTTTTCCTAAACCGAATCAACTTCTCGAGCGACAATGGCACCCAAAACGGCCATTTCGCCTACTAACAGAACTAGACACCAGTGCAAGTGATACTCCACAACAAAGTATTTGTTTCGATTATTGTTTTCAATGACTTGTAGCGACTACCCCGAAGTTAACTTATCAAAATCCGTATGGAATGATTGGCTTGGCTATGATTCTTGGTATACACCTGGCACTGATGGCCGGCACCCGGGCTTGCCAGCGATCAAGTACAGGGTAATACGGACTCTAGCCTAGATTTGACGCCCATCAAACCGTGCGTGCGTGGCAGCCGGGGGAGACCAATAGAGATTAGTCTATGGAAACATGTAGATTGGTCACACCGAGTACCGTAATCGGTGAGGGCTAATGCGTTATGGCCATGCCGCCCAATCACGGAGATTTCAACCGAGGCGTCGATCTGTTCAACCGCGCCCAGTTTTTCGACGCTCATGAAGTTCTCGAAGACGTTTGGCGTCCTCTGCCTCGCGACCGGCCCTCGCGCCGGCGTTTCCGTCTTCATCTCCAAGGCTTGGTTCAGTTGGCGGTCGCCTTTCATCACGAGTCCACCGGCAACTACGTAGGCGCGCGCTCGGTTCTGGAGCGTGCCGTGCGGAATCTGGAGGGCGCGGACCGCTCGTTTCCCGATCTCGATTTCGACCGGCTGCGCGCTGAGTTGGCGGATTGGCAGGAGCATTTCGCCGGCGCGGCTCCACGGCCAAAGCGCCCACAGATCGCCAAGCGTCAACTCCCTCTCTGAGGAATGTCTCGGCCTTCTGCGCTCCCTCTACGGTTACCGGGCAGACGCGTGATCAACTCTAAGCCTGCTAGAATCTCGTGCAGTGAAACCAATCTCTACACCTCCGCAAAGCGCCGCGCTCGAGTCGGTTCCGCTCGCCGTTCCTTTCGCCGTTCCTTTACTCGACCTGCGCCGCCAGTACGACGGCATTCGCGAAGAAGTGCTAGCCGCCATTGCGCGCGTGTGCGATTCGCAAAGCTTCATTCTGGGCCCTGAGGTCGAGGCACTCGAGTGTGAGATTGCAGCGCTGACAGGAGCTGCGGGCGCCGTCGGTTGCGCATCCGGGACGGAGGCGCTCTGGCTGGCACTCGTCGCTGCCGGCGTAAAGCCCGGGGACTCGGTCATCACCACAGCATTCAGCTTCTTTGCCTCGGCCAGCGCGATTGTGCGGGCGGGCGCAACGCCGGTCTTCGTGGACGTAGATCCCGAGACCTTGAATCTCGATCCGAAGCTGGTTGGCCGGCGACTCCGCGATCGCCAGACCGGTCCCGAGGCCGATTTAAAGACGGGTCCAACACAACCGGGAAATGTTCGCGCGATTCTTCCTGTGCATCTCTACGGACAGTGCGCCGACATGGACGCGTTCGACCGCATCGCTGGTGAGTTTGGAGTCGCAATTGTGGAAGACGCCGCGCAGGCGATTGGCGCCGAGTGGAGGGGCCGCGGCGCGGGCTCGCTCGGTGTAACTGCCGCCTTCAGTTTCTATCCCACCAAGAATCTGAGCGCCTACGGAGACGCGGGGATCGTCACCACGACCTGTCCGCGGATGGCCGAGCATATGCGGCAGCTTCGCAACCATGGCAGTCCGCGTCGCTACTACCATTACGAATTTGGCTGGAACGGACGCATGGACGCCATTCAGGCAGCGGTGCTGCGCGTGAAGCTTCCACACATCGCGGACTGGAACCGGAGCCGGCAGCACCATGCCGCGACCTACGACCAGCTGTTTGCCAGATCTGGATTAACTTCCCCGCTGGCCCCAAACCTGGCCTCCAACCAAACGTCGAATCAACCTGGCGCGCCGGTGCGCTTGCTGGCGAGAAGTCCGCAAGCGAAGCATGTGTTTCATCAATACGTGATTCGCGCCCAACGCCGGGATGAACTGCGAAAATTCCTCGCGGACCGAAAAATCGGTTCGGAAATCTACTACCCGCTGCCGCTGCACTTGCAGCCCGTCTTTTCCTATCTCGGGCTGAAAGCGGGAGACATGCCGGTCTCCGAACAAGCCGCGCGCGAAGTGCTGGCCTTGCCGATGTTCCCGGAGTTGACCGAGCCCGAGATCCGGTGGGTGGTCGAGAGCATTGCCGATTTCTATTCGTGAGCGGCGATTCACCACCGAGACGCCAAGTTCGCCGAGAAAAATGAGACTGTCATCCTGAGCGAAGCGCGAGAAAAATGAGATTGTCATCCTGAGCGAAGCGAAGGACCTCATTCTCCTCTGCGCCCTCAGCGTCCTCTGCGGTTAAAGATTTCTGTTCTTACCGTCTCCGCTTAGCTTTCCTGCTCACGCTCCGCACCGACTCTTCTCCCGGCGCGAGCACGCGGCGCACAATCGGCGTGTTGAGCTTATATTTGCGCTCGCTAACCTTGCCGCTGTCGTCCTGCACTCGAATTACAAATACGGGCAACACGCCTTCCTTGTCGAACTTTTCTTGTGAAACGGTCACCGGCAGGACGCCTTCCATGCGCTCGCGATAGGCCGTCTCATAGCGATGGCGTCTCACGTTCCAGGTGAAGACGCGAATCTGGTTGAAGTCGAAGGGCAGACCATCCTTGGGTTCGGTGAGAACAGTCAGGTATTGCGCTACTTTTTTGTCTTTATCCTGAACCTGATCGAGCACGAAGAAGGCGACTATGCGCTGGCCTTCCGCGTACTGCGCGACGTCGAGCGGGACGTCGAGATCAATCATCCGGCTCAGCACCCAACCGACTCGATTGTGGGAGTCGCGCACCAGCCACCAATCCTCAATTATCGGAACAGGCTTCTTTTCTTGCTCTTTGAGTTGCTGTTGCGCTTTTTCTTTGGCATTTTCATTGCCACTCGCTGTCGCGGATCGCGGAGGCGGCGCGACTGCGCCCGGCTTCTCCGCAGTACCTCGCTTCAATAGCAACAGTTTCTCGCCGGCGGAGATCTGATAGAGGTGTTCGGAATCTCTTCCCGGCTCGACGTGCAGATTGGTGTCATTGCGGGTCGCTCCCTGCGCCTGCACGGGATCGTTCTGGTTGTCCGCGGTCAGTTTCTGGATTTGATCGAAGACGTCCTGACCGACGAGGTAACGCTGTTCCACCCATCCCGTCACACCGGTTGCGGTGCGCACTTTGACGAAGCGGCGATCATGGTCGAGCACTTCCACGCGCTCGCCGTTCTTTACGACTCCCGTTTTTTCGTACACCTGCGCCACATGATCGCGCAGAATGGCCTGGACTCCCGAAACGTAAGCGATCTCCAGTACGCGACCGCGGTTGCGATTGCACGCCGACAGAAACATCAGGCAAGGAATTAGAAGCAGCGGCAGAAACCGATGGAGAAAGCGTGTCACGGGGTCGCTTCCCAATATAGCGCGAGGGCGGCTCCCTGCGGCGTTCAGTTTATCGCTCCGGTGATCGCTCCGACTACGGTTTGACACGCTACTCTAATCTCTGTTCCGGCTCTCTTTTCCGGCAAGCTAACTCGTAATGCGGTAACTGCTTGGTATATAGGTACCCCTCTCCCCCCTCTCCATTTGGAATCATGGTGTTAGGGGCTGAAAACACTCCAAAATATTGATTCGCCTTGGCTTATATGGAAAATATTCCGGAATAAGGAGTTAGAGGCGAAAAATTGGGGTAACTCGCGAACCGCAGCGGCGGATAAATGTTATCTTTTTGGTTACTGTGTTATGTCAAAGAGCCCCGGTTAGGCGCCGCCTTGCGAGGCGGGCACACAACTGCCGTTCTGGTCCCTTGTGCAGTATCGCATTGGCTGGATGGCAGGTCTGTGATGGCGCACACACGTTGTTGGTGATGAAACCAGCGCCCCCCGACTTACTGGAAAATCCCAAGCTTTAGGCGATCGTGGAATCCCACCCCTTCTGCTCTGCTCAGGGCAGGCTCTAACGTCGAAAAGGCCCGACGTTAAGAATGGGGCAGCCGGCTTTGGAATCAGGCAGCGGCCGAGGTTCGCGACGACTACTGGACATTTAGTGTAGCCGTGGCCGTAAGTGTCGTACCCGTGTAGGTGGCAATCAGCTGATAGGTGCCAGTCGGTTCCTGACCGTCGCCCATGCAGTATATGCCAGCGCCGCCGCTGCCGCCATTAGGATTCGAGTCCTCATAGGTGCAATTGATGTCAGGATTAGCAGTTCCGTTTTGGTACGCCGTAAGTACCGCCGAGCTGCTTATGTTGATCGAGCCGTTCGCGGTCACCGCGGTCACCACAAAGGGCAAGGGCGTGGTGTCGCCTATGGCAGCCAGGGATTGAGATGTGGGGGTTATCGTTAGTGACGAGACAGTGATGAACGCGGTGGCGGTCGCTGTGGAGGTGACACTTTGCGAGCCCGCGGTAATGGTCGTCGTGCCAACTTGAAGCCCACTCAGCGTAGCGCTGCCGCAGGGTTGGGTTGCGCAATTGCCGGTGATGGCTGCAACCGTAGGGTCGCTACTCGACCAGGACACGCCGCTGGTCAAGTAAGCGCCTTGCCCGTTGCTGTTGACACCATACGCCTGCAAGGTGGTAGTCTGCCCCAACTGGACGGAGGGAGCGCTCGGGTTAATCGTGAGTGAAGTCAAAGTCGGACTCACGAAAAACCCCTGGCAGCTGACCCCAAACGCTATTGCAACCAGAACCGTGAAAGCCAGCGTCAACGCAAGTTTGCGCCCAGTCAACATAGGTAATCGCCTCAGATAGCGTAATTTTACCAGAACGCCCGGCCTTTGCTCGACCTCCGATAGTGCATGACTAAGTGCATGGCATAGTGCATGACTAAGTGCATAGCTGCGGTCGTACCGACGCGTTCCCGAATAAAAGAACGGGCCGCGACCCGGAACTTGCGCAGTGTTTTGTGGGATCCGAACCCGGTTTTACTGAGAGCTGACAGCTGAGAGCTGAAAGCTCCTTACTTCGGCCTCTTCTTCCCCGCATTCACAATGCGCACGTCCACCGGCTTGCGGCCGGCGAAGCCTTCGTTGGTTCCGTGCCAATGGGTGATCGCTGGCTCGCCTAATTTCCAGCACAGCAGGAGGATCTCGCCCTCTACCTTGCAAGGGAAATCGAGCAGTCCGATCTCCAGATCTTTGACCTGCACTCCGGTCGCATCGATTTCGGCGAGGGCATCCTTGATGCGGCGGATCGCCCGCTCGCGCTCCGCCTTGCGCCGTGCCAGGCGGACTACATTCAGCAGCGTGCCGCCGTTCAGAAAAACGCGGTGCGCCGTTTCCTGCAACTCGGCGTCCACGGCTTCAATCAACTTCTTGCCGTGGATCGCCTGTTTGAGAAGCGATTCCAAAATCGGCAGCAGCATCTGCGCTTCATCGAGGGTAAAGGTACGGTCGGACATGTATGTCTATTGTACTGGAAGGAACAGCTCTCGGCTCTCCGCTCTCAGCTCAATCCCACACTTTGAAGTGCGGCCATGCTTCCGGCAGTGACATCTTGAGTCCGTGACAGATCAGGATGGTGTAGTGTTCCCAGCCCATGGCATACGGATGCTCGACCTTCGGGCCTTCTTCTACATTCTGGCACCAGTATTGCGCGTCGTCGAACTCCCAGTTGAGCATGATCAGACTCTCGCCGGTGTATTGCCGGAAACCCCAGTAGTAATAATTCTGGTGAGCGCTGATCGATTGGGGCAATCCGTAGCGCGGTCCGAAGAAATCGATCGCGCCGGCGGAGCCGTAATTTCCGACGAGAATGGCAGTCTTGGCGCGTTCTTCGGGCGGAATCTGGTTATAGACGCTGGCAACCTGCGCGACCATTTCCGGCCATCCGAACTCGTCGGCGAAATACTGCGGAAGATCGCTCGTCATGTGCGTCTCGCTGCGCGGGACTCCAATGCCCAAGGCCTGCATGTAAGGGTCGACGCGATCGGGAGGAAGAATGGGAAGCACGATCGGGACGATGACTGCGCCGAGGATCACCATCACGAGAGGCAAGGCCACTTTCACCCAGCGCAGCCACAAGTGCGATTCGATGCGCGACTCGATGAAATCCTGCCACCACACTCCTCCGGCGGCGAACAGCATGGGGTAAATCGGGGCCAGGTAGTAGTCCTTGCCGTGGAGCGCCATCATGATCGCGAGGAATGCGAGATAGGTTACGCCGAGCACACGGTAGCGCTTGCCTTCGCGGTGAAACAGCAGGAAACCGAGTCCCGCAATCCAGATCAGGGCATTGATCGGCAGCAGCGTCATGACCTGCTGTTTCAGAAACGCGAGCGGCGGGAGTTCGACGTTCTTGTGAATCTTTTTCACGTTATTCAAGTCGACCCAGGTTGGAAATCCATGCTGATACTGCCAGATCAGGTTGGGCAGACTCAGGAGGAGAATGATTCCGGCCGCAATCCAAAGCCACTTGCTCCGAAACCAGCGGCGCTCGGGAGTCGCCAGAAGACCTACCATCAGGCTGATCAGAAAGAACGCCGTCGAGTGTTTGTTTTCCAATCCCAGCCCGATGAGCACGCCGCACCACACCAGCAACTCCGGTTGATTGTGGTTGATCGCGCGCAGCAGAAAATAAATACTGCCCATCCAGAACAAGGACTCGAACGGATTCATCGAAAAGCGCGACGCGTTGTTGAGAATCACAGGGGCTACCAGCACGGCCAGACACGCCAGTAGCACGGCGAATCGCTTGCCGCCGAGTTCCCGCGTGATCAACCCGGTGATCAGAATTTCCGCGCCCAGAGCCAGCGCCGGCAACAGCCGAATCGCGTGCAGGGATTCGCCGAACAGGGAACGCCCGATGTACAACACAAACGGCGCCAGTGGGGCGAGATCTACATATCCCCAATCGAGGTGATGGGAGAGCGCGAGATAGTAGAGTTCATCGCGGAAATATCCATAGCGGCCGTTGGTCGCCATCTGGACGAGGACAGCGGCAGCCGCCAGTAACCAGGCAACGGACATGTCGTTCGAAAACGGTTCAGCGGAAAGCCAGGACTGCGGTTTGATCTGCTCTCTCATATGATCTTGTGATCTTAGAATGGCCGGGCGGGGACGCCCGGCGCTCCACTAATCTGGGACGGGCGAACGGTTCCTCGGTCACCATGCTATTTTTCAATCAACGGACATGGACACGCCGCCACCACGGTCTCCGCGATCTACTCCCAGAAATATATACGTCTTCGGCCTGACTTCGTTCCTCAACGACACGGCTAGCGAAATGGCGTACTGGGTATTGCCCGCCTTCCTCCGATCGCTTGGAGCCGGACCGGCGCAACTGGGGATCATCGAAGGCATCGCTGAGAGTGTGGCTTCTTTTGCCAAGCTTTTTTCGGGGTACGTAACTGACAAGGTGGCGCAGCGCAAGCCCATCGTGGTCGGCGGATACTTCGTGGCCAATGCGGTGAAGCCGCTGCTGGCGCTGGTTTCTTCATGGTGGCAGATTCTGGGAATTCGTTTCTTCGATCGCTTTGCGAAAGGCGTTCGCGGGACTGCCCGCGACGTGATGGTGGCGGAATCGGTTGATAAGTCAGCGCTTGGCTCCGCCTACGGCCTGATTCAAGCCATGGATTCTGCCGGCGCCATTTCCGGTCCGCTGCTGGCGTTGGCGGTGATCGGACGCTTCGGCATGCGCGGCGTGTTCGCGTCCGCTGCGATCCCGGGAACGCTGTGCGTGATCGTCGCGTGGGTCGGAATCCGCGAAGTAGTGGAGCAACGGGCGTCCTCGCCCGTCCAAACCGAACACAGGTCAGCAGTTGCCGCTTCGGTAAAATCCGAATGGCTGCCAAAATTGCCGCTCCGGTTCTACTACGTGCTGGCCGTGGTCACCTTGTTTTCGCTGGGAAATTCCAGTGACATGTTCCTCGTCCTGCGCGCCGGAAGCATCGGCATTCCAGCGTCCCGTGCGCCACTGCTGGGGCTGGTCTTCAACATCACGTTTACGCTTTTGTCGTGGCCGGCCGGAAAGTTCAGCGACCGCTTCTCGCGCTCCGCCATCGCCGCCGCCGGATATTTCGTCTTCGCCATTGTCTATTTTGTTTTCGCGTTGGCGCCTTCCCAGCTGGCGATCTGGCTGACCATGGCCTTCTACGGACTCTTCTATGCGCTGACCAATCCCGTGCTCAAGGCGCTGGTCGTCGAAAGCGTGGGCGGCGATGTCCGTGGCCGCGCCCTGGGAGTTTATTTTTTTCTCACCAGCGTGACCACGCTGCTCTCGAGCGTGATTACCGGAGCACTTTGGAAGCTCTATGGCCCGGCGGTCCCGTTCTATTTTTCGGCGGGAATCGCGGCGTTCGCGGGAGTGGCGCTGCTGGCGCACCGCGGCTTTGCAAATCCTGAGTTGCCTCGGGCATAGTGGAAGCCGGTTAGTGACTCACTTCGCGCGTCTACGGAGTCACCTCGAACGCGACGCCGGCGTCGTTCGTTCCGCCACCGGTCGCGCCATAGAGGTTGCCCGCGCTGTCCAGAATCAGGCTGTCCCCAGGCTGATATCCGTCCGTTCCATTGAAGCTCCAGAGAACCTTCTCTTTGTAGCTGCCCTTGTGAACCGCCAATTCGTAAACAGTTCCATCGCCATACTCGCCGCCGGCAACCGTGGTGCCGTAAATGTTCCCGGCGGCATCGAACACGATTCCCCCATAGACAGGGCCACTGCCATCTGTGCCGCCTTTGAAGGAGTAGAGATTCTTAATTTTCCATTTTCCACTCTCTGTAGGACTGAGCTTGTAAATCCTTCCAACCTTCTCGGAACCGCCGGCCGCTGCACCGTAAAGGTTTCCGGCCTGGTCGAGCGTGAGAGCGCTGGTCGGTTGCTGAGGAATGGAAAAGCTGTAGAGCACGGTCGGATTCCACCCACCATTACCGTTCGGCGACAACTCAAATATTGCCCTATGTCCGACACCGAAGATGTTTCCAGCGGCGTCCATGGTCAGACCGGTGAAGCTCGAATCATTTTT
>JBEKXC010000059.1:0-23030 GCA_049512435.1 Terriglobales bacterium
GCGTGACGTTCCGCTATCAGGATCCGAAGGAAATCTATACCGAGCAGTATCCGCTGGAGCGGCCGCAGGTCGCCGAACGTTATCGAGGCGCGCCGCGGCTGAATGTCAACCCCGACACCGACGAGTCTCTCTGCATTTCCTGTGACCTGTGCGCGCTCGCTTGTCCGGAAAACCTGATTGTGGTCACCAGCGAGCGCAATGAAAAAACCCGCCGCAAAGAGCTGGTGAACTTTACTTACGACCTGAGCCGCTGCATGTTCTGCGGTCTGTGCGAAGATGCCTGCCCGACCGATGCGCTCGAACTGACGCAGGATTTCGAACTCGCGAACTACTCCCGCGAAGGTATGATCTGGGACCGCGAGACGCTCGAGAAGGGTCCGCAGCCCACGGTTTACAGAAAATAGCCGCCCTCCTCTATGTCCTGCCCCTAAAGGGGCATCTGATTTCGAAGGCCCACGGTATCGCTAAAGCGATACCCTGATACGAAACCGGGATATGAAACCGGAGTTTTTCCGCAAGCTGTAAGCGATAGCCTGATACGAAACTCGTTTTTGCGCAGTCGTCACCTGGAGTTCCACCAGCATTCTCCCAGCCTTTTCCCAAGTACGTCCATACGGCCGTGACCGGATAGCAGGTCCCTACATGTTCTATTGCCGGAGCCGCGATGTCTTTAGGGTCTCAAGCCTGCTTGGGTGGGGCCGATAGCTATGTCCATATAGGGATTCCCCAGCAATGTGTGCGGCGCAACGTCGGCCTGGCGATCTGCCAGGGTTCCACCGAGAGCATTTATTCAGCGCCCCCCCTTCGCTGCAGGGGTAGGGATGAGGTCTGAGGATGGCTGAGGCACCGCTTTCAAGTTCACCTTGCCTGCCGGTCGTCAAGAGGAGAAGGGGGGAGCCCGGGCGGTGAAACCATTGCCTCAGGTCCTTCTCGTGGATGACAACCCGGCCGATGTCGGTCTTGCGAAAGAGGCGTTAGCCGGGGGCAGGCATCAAAGCTGCATCAGCAACGTAGCGGATGGCGAGGAGGCCATCGCCTTTCTGCATCGCTCCGGCCAGTATGCGAATGCGGTTTGTCCCGACTTGGTGATTCTGGATCTGAATCTGCCCAAGAAAGACGGTCGAGCGGTGTTGGCCGACGTTAAAGCCGACAAGGATCTGCGCAGCATCCCCATCGTGGTGTTCAGCACCTCGCGTTCGATGTTGGATATCGCGTGCAGTTACGAACTGGGCGCCAACTGCTATGTCAGCAAGCCCGGAAATCTGAGCGATTATTTCTTAGCGGTGCGATCGATCGAAGAATTCTGGTTCGGCTCCGCGAGCCTGCCACGAAAGGAAAAATAAGAATAATGGAACACGAACCGCCGCACATTTTGCTGATTGAGGACAACCCCGGAGACGCGGACCTGGTACGCCTGCGTCTTGTGGAAAGCAAGTCCGAGGTCCATGTAAACTGTGTCCCCCGGCTCTCCGACGCTCTAGCGTGCCTGGACGCGGAGACACCTTCGCTGGTATTGCTCGACCTGAACCTTCCCGACAGCCACGGCGCAGAAACCTTTCGCCGCATCCGGCAGAAGGCTCCGAACGTGCCGGTGGTGATCCTTTCGGGACAGGACGATGAGGCGCTGGCGATCAAGGCCGTCCACCAGGGCGTTCAGGACTACCTGGTCAAAAGCGACATCACCAGCAAACAACTGGAGCGTGCCCTCCGCTATGCGATCGAACGGCAAGGGTTGCTGCGCTCGCTGGAAATCACCCGCCAGCAGCAACTGGAATTCAAGAATCGATTTCTGTCTCACGTTTCTCACGAATTGCGCACCCCGCTGACCTGCATTCACCAGTACGTCAGCATCCTCCTGGACGGCTTGGCTGGCCCCATCCCGCCGAACCAAACCGACCACCTGAAGACCGTCCTCAAGAGTGTGAATCAGTTGCACGCCATGATCCGCGATCTGCTGGAAGCCACCCGGGCCGACAGCGGCAAGCTGCGCATCGAACCGCGCTGCATCGATATCGGCGAACTGGTTCGCCAGGCAATCACGATGATGCAGCCCACCGCCGCCGAAAAACACGTCGGCCTCGAAGCCGAACTGGATCCGACAGTTCCTCTCGTCTATGCGGATCCCGACCGCGCTCTCGAAGTTCTCATCAACCTCATCGACAACGGAATCAAGTTCACTCCACCGGAGGGCTCGGTAGTCGTGAAGGCTTCCATGGTCGAGACTGACCCCGGCTCCGTCTATCTCTCGGTCCGAGATAGCGGGCGGGGCATTCCCGCAGAGTCGCTGCAATTGGTTTTTGAACGTCTCTTCCAGGACCCTGATGCGGTTGACGGGAACCGGGCTGGCCTCGGTCTGGGACTTTACATTGCGAAAGAAATCGTGACGCTCCACGGCGGGAGGATGTGGGTGGCCAGCGAACCGGGAAGCGGCAGCACGTTCTCATTCACTTTGCCACTCTATTCTCTGGCCAAGCTACTGGCTCCGGTGATCACCCGCCACGGACGCTTACGCGAGGCCATTGTGCTGGTGCGCGTGGAGTTGACTGCGTTGCCCCAATCGCTTCGTGGAAGCTGGAAAGAGACCTGCCAGCAGTGTCTCGAACTCCTGCGGTTATGTATCTACGTGGATAAGGATCTAGTGCTTCCGCGCATGGGAACGAACGGCCCCGTCGAAACATTTTTTGTGGTCGCCTCCACTGGCATGAACCGAGTCGGCATCATGATGGATCGGATTCGCGACCAAATCGGCGCGCTGCCTAAGCTGAAGGCCAGCGGCATGCTGCGCGTGACCGCCGAGAAGGTTCCTGGCTGCCACGCTGCCGACCCGAGGACTTTGGAGCAACAAGTGTGGGGCGTGGCCGATTATGTCACGGGTATCGTTCAGCAGGGTCTGGGGAATCAACCAAACTTCACCGAAAAGGAGAACCACAAAAATGCGCACCGATAGTCAAAGCGAACGGCAGCCGGTCAATCGAGCAAAGATTATGGTCGTGGATGACGATCCCGATCTCAGGCAGGCGCTGAGTTTACGCCTCCGGGCCAACAACTTCGATACGATAAATGTTTGCGACGGCTACTCGGCCATCGCCATGGCGCAGAAGGAGCATCCGCACCTGATCATTCTCGATCTCGGGCTGCCGGCAGGCGACGGATTTTCGGTGCTGAAAAACCTGCAACAGTATCCCGCGCTTTCGGTCATCCCGGTGATTGTTCTAACGGCACGCGATGCTGAGGGGAATGAAAAACGGACTCTCGAATCGGGCGCCGTCGCCTTTTTCCAGAAGCCGGCCGACAACGAGGAGTTGCTCGGAGTGATTCGCGCCAGCCTGCAAACCGGTTGGGGCTGGGGCGGAGGCTTGCCATCGTAGTGCCCCGGTCCTGGCAGTGCTGATCCTGGCATTCAGAGTTCCGGGTAAAGGGTTACGAAAGGAAAGCACGATGTATCTGGACACGCGAGGGATGTGGGCCTCTTCGCGGGCGTACAACGTCCGTCGACGTGAACCGCGCTATGTTTACAGCGCTCCAGTCACGCTGCAGCGCTTCTTGCGCTTCGGACCATTCGTCACTCGCGGCATGTGCCTCGATCTCAGTCTGAGGGGGATGTCGGCGCTGGTCTGTGGCGCGCCTCGGGTGGGCGAAACGGTTGTGGTTGAGTTGCGATTGCGAGATGCACCGATCGAAATGCTGGCGACCGTCCGCCATAGTAGTGATGCCAAGTCTGGATTTGAGTTCTACCCTTTGTCTTCGATCGCCCGAAGCAGAATTGACGACTGGATACGGGAACTGGGAGAGCACGAAGAAAAGATGTTTCCCTATCCATATGCCTATGTGGCCGCGGTTGGCAGCGGGTAAAATCATGTTGCAATTGCGTGATCTATAATTTTTAAAATTCTTCAGTTGGTTGCCTTCAGCTGGGACTTTAGATTGCAAGATTACGCCGATCACCATTTACGAAATCGTTCATTCGGATGATTTGACAGCACTCGCAAACCTTCCTAGACTGAGACCATGGAAGTGCGTCTTCAACCAGAAAAGGAAGCTCAACTCGCCCAAATCGCGGCGCAGCGCGGGCTGAAAACCGACGAATTGGCGCAGCAGGTCCTGAGCAGTTATCTCGAGGACGATACCCGCTTCGTCGAAGCGGTGAATCTTGGCTTGGCAGCCGCCGATCGCGGGGAATTTGTGGAACACGACGAAGTTGGGGCCAAGATTCAACAGATCCTGCGGCCGTAATGCATCTGCGCTGGACTACGCCCGCCACCCAAGATCTCTACAATATTGTTCACCGCATTCAGCGGGACAATCCTGAGGCGGCGGCTAAGGTTGCAGAGACCCTCTACGATGGTTGTAGCAGCCTAGGAAACTTCCCTCGCCGTGGTCGCAAGGGGCGGATTGAGGGCACCCGTGAACTAGTCTTCGCCGGCTTGCCTTATATCATCGTCTATCGCATTGAAGATCAGAATCTGGAGATCTTGCGCATCTATCACGGCGCGCAAGACTGGCCTTGAGACCCCAAAGCATCAGCTACTCGGCCAGCAGCGGCAGGCCCTGAATATTCCAGGAAATGTGGTGAACGGCGCCGTTGGGCGGCTGTCCAGGCGAACTGGTGGCGAGGATGGCTGACTTGCCCGGAGCGAACGCCAGTCCAACTAAGCCCTGGCCGGAGACTTCGAGATTGGCCTTGCCTTGAGGAGTGATCTTCACAATGCCGCGTTTGCCGCCGAGCGAGGCGGCGACGTAAATATTGCCCTCGACATCCAGAGCCAGGCCTTGCGGACGCCCGAGACCACGGTAGAACACCGACACGGTTCCGTGCGGGTCGACCTTGTAGACGCAGTCGAAGCTGGAAGTGCTGGGGCCGGTGACGAACATATCGCCGTGGAGACCGAAGGCGATGTGATAGGCGGAAACGCTCGGTTCCAGGGTCGCGAACACAAAAATCTGGCGGTCGCGCGCGATCTTGAAAATGGTTCCGCTGCGATCGCCGACGTAGAGGTTCTCCGCGGCATCGAAGGCAATCCCGGTGGCAATCCCCATGCCCTCGGCGTAGGTCGACATGGTACCGTTCGGAGCCACCACATATACGGCCTCGTCATGGCGCGAAGACACGTACATCTGGCCTTGGCGGTCGAAAGCAATGGCGGTGGCATTCATGAGGTCGCTGAGAAACGGCTTCACGTTGTAGTTGGTGTCGATCTTGAAAATCGACACTGGAACTTTTTCGCCGCGCGATCCGGAGAACGTTACATAGATATTGCCTTCGCGGTCGAGCGCGGGATTGGTAACGGGATGAAGGTTGTCGGCAACCGGGACTGCGACCTTAATCGAATGCGGATTGCTAATGTGGTTGCTCGAGCCTGCCCCATTCGTGCTGACTACCACCGGTCCCGAAGCAGCTCCTTCAGGCACCCGGGCCACCAGGAAATCGTCGGAACTGATCAGCACGGAGCCTTCGATATCGCCGAAGCGCACGCTCGGGCGCCGCAACTCGTGAGGGCGGAGGCTTTTTCCGATGATACGCACCTCGCCTCCGGGCAAAGCGAAACCGGGCGCTACCGCTTCGATGTGCGGCTTGCCGTTGACGTTCTTTTTTCCCAGCAGGCGGTCAGAGATGCTCATGAGTTGTTCCGGCGCTTACCTAGTTAGAAGTCCGAAGTGCAACAGAAGATGCATTACCGCGAGCGCATAAAGCCCCGCTCCCAGGTCGTCCACCACAATGCCCGTGCCTTCGGGCAGCCGCTCCAGTCGCCGAATTGGAAACGGCTTCCAAATATCGAAGACACGGAAGAGTATAAAGGCCGCGAGAAAGCTTTTCCAGGCCAGCGGGACGGCGATGAGCGCAACCAGTTGTCCGGCAACTTCATCAATGACGACAAATTGCGGGTCTTTCGAGTAGTAGTCGCGAGCGACCCGCGTGGCGGCTGGGATTCCGATGAGGGTCACAACCGCAGCCGCGACAATCGTAGCCCAGGTGCGACTCGCAGTCGGGATCCGGGAACTTGCCAACGCCCAAAGCATAACGGTGGCTAACGATCCCCAGGTGCCGGGAGCGGGTTTAATACGTCCGACGCCGAAGAAAGTCCCCACCACGATGGGCCACAGCGGTTCATCCCGCTGCGGCGGAGATGTGCCCAGTTCGCTTCCGGCCGTTTGATTCATCAGTCTCCATCCTCGTCATCGGGGCTGTCTTGCCGAACTGCTTCGTCGGCGTCGTTAACCGGCGACGAAATGACGTACCCGCCGCTGGCCCACTTGCCGAGATCGATCAGGCGGCAGCGATCGCTGCAAAAAGGGAAGTCGGCATCGGTGGCCTTTGTCGCCTTTTTGCAAATCGGGCAGCGGAGTTTGATGAAACGTTTGCGCGGCATAGTCGGATTGCAGAAGTCAGAGGTCAGATTGCAAAGGCGAGAACATTTCTGGTGATCTTGACCTCTTCAATCTCACCTCTTACCTCTGACCTCAAACGATCTCCGCCACCAGATCGTAATCGTGTGCCGCGGTGATGCGGCAACGGTAAAACTCGCCCGCTTTCGGCTCACCCCCGTCGGGATAATCATTGACGAAGACTTTGCCGTCGATCTCGGGAGCGTGCATCGCGGTGCGGCCTTCTAACAGCAGGTCGGACTCGGTCGATGTGCCTTCGAGCAGCAGATCGAGTTCGCGTCCGATCAGCGATTTCTTCTTGGCCCGGCTGATTTTTTTCTGGATCGACATCAGCGACTTGCGGCGGCTCTCGATCTCGCGCGTGGAAAGCTTCTTCTCGCGATCGAACGCGCCTGCACCTTCCTGATCCGAGTAGCCGAATGCGCCCATCCAGTCGAAGTCTGCCTCTTTCACGAAGCTGCAAAGCTCCTCGAATTCCTTCTCCGTTTCGCCGGGGAAGCCGACGATGAACGAAGTCCGCAAAGTAACGCCGGGGATTACGCGGCGCATTTTCTCGATGGAGCGCAAGAACAAGTCGGCGCCGCCTCCACGCTTCATGCGCTTCAGAACCGTTGCCGAGGCGTGCTGCAGGGGCACGTCGATGTAGGAGCAAATATTGTCATGGGCGGCGATGGTCGCGAGCAGTCGCCCGGTAATCTTGTTGGGATATGCGTAGAGGAAGCGAATCCACTGCAGCCCTTCGACGCCTGCGAGTTTTTCCAGCAGCAGAGCCAGGCCGTCTTTCAGCCCAAGATCCTCGCCGTAGCACGTGGTGTCCTGTCCGATGAGCGTGATTTCGCGTACGCCGGATTGCGCCAGGCGCTCGGCCTCGGCGATAACCGATTCGAAACGCCGCGAGCGGAACTGTCCGCGAAGCTGCGGAATGATGCAGAAGCTGCAGGGATGGTCGCAGCCTTCGGCGATTTTTATATAGGCCGAGGATCGCGGCGTGGTCAGTATGCGAGGCGTGTGGTCGTCGTAAAGATAGTTGGGCAGATCGGCGACGGCGCCGTCCCAGGAATCGCGCGCGAAGCGTCCCTGTCGGCGGCGATGATCGCCCTCGGGCCTCGAGGTCAAGAGATTCGACGTCAGGATATTGAAAGGAGACGAAGTGCGGGGTGTTTCCGCTACTCCAATTTCCGCCAGTCCAGCAGCGGCCAGAATTTTCTCCAATTCGCCGGTGCCGACGACCGCGTCCACTTCCGGAATGTTCTTTCGAATCTCGTCGTGAAAACGCTCGACCAGGCAACCGGCCACCACCAACCTCTTGGCCTTGCCGCTCGTTTTGTGACGAGCCATTTCGAGGATGGTATCGATGGATTCCTGTTGCGCGCTGCCGATAAAGGAACAGGTATTCACCACGATGACGTCGGCGTCCTCCGCATTCGGAGTAAGCTCGGCGCCGGCCTGGGCCAGCATGCCCATCATGACCTCGCTATCGACGAGGTTTTTGGGGCAGCCGAGGCTCACAAAACCCACCTTGGCTGGACCCGCCGGCCCGGAAGTCGCGGATATGATTTTCTTTATAGGCACTGGTATAGGCACTGGACAGTTGAAGATAACGATTGACGATAACGCCCAGCAGGAAACAGATCTATACAATTCTAGCATTCAACCTTCATTCAACCTTGCCATGTCTTCGCCTGCCGGACGCCTTGACCCGCGCACCACGCAGGGTACCTATGTCGGGCGGGTCTTTGGATCGTATCCGGGCAGCCCGTGCTAATCTTATTGAAACAAAAACTACATCCCTCAATACTCCGGAGGAGAGATGTCGGCTAAAGGTCTCGCAGTTTTGGTGGTGCCGGTTTTGGTCCTGATTTCGGGCGCTTGGGCGCAAAAGAATGAGCTTTCCATCACGGCGGGGCGAACTTTCGTCAGTACCACGACGATCATAAATGACGCGTATGCGGGCGACCCCGATCCGCACATTCATTTCGGAAACCCGGCGAGCTTCGAGTTCGATTATGCTCGCCTGCTCAAAATCTATAAGATTTTCGGGCTGTATGGGGAAGTGCCCGTAGAAATCTTTCCGCGGATGTATATACACACCGACCAGAACCAGATTCCCAAGGACATCGGGGCTGTGTTTGCGACTCCATCCGTGCGGTTGAACTTTTTTTCCGGTGACTCGGTCACCCCGTGGGTCAGCGTGGGCGGCGGTTACGGTCATTTCCGGGAGTCTTCCAATCGCATTTTCTACGGGCCGAATCCAGGGGAAACCGGTACCAATACCGGGGTGATTCAATTCGGAGCTGGACTGGATGTTTGGTTCTGGCATAGCTGGGGAGCGCGGTTCGAGGCGCGCGATTTCTATTCCGGGCTTCCCGATTATACGGTGGATACGTCGACTAGCCGTCAACACAATTACTACGTAGGGGTTGGCGTTATGCACCGCTTCTAGCTGACGGCTGCGTGCTTCGGTGTACGGCTGGAATCCGCCGTTTCGTTGGCAGTAATGTCCTGGAACAGCTCGGGCAGTTTTTGCGCGTCATCGACTGACTTGCCGAAACGTGCAGATTCGTAGGCGCGCGTGAATCGCGCGACCTTCTTCTGCAGTGCCGCTTCCTGGATAGCCGCGACGAAATCCAGCGGTGTTTGTGCTGGCGACTTGCGCCAGCCCAACCGAGCCATGCGGCTCACCATCCGGTCATACCAGAGAGCGGCGGATTCGCGCGGGGCACGCTCCGGATGCGCGCGCAGACTACGGGCTCGTAACCCGCCGACTACGCGCCGGAGATTCACAAGCGTGAGTAGGGCGGCCGCAAACGCAAGGACCCCGCTCAATGATCGCACCGGAAATTTGGTGAACTGCCGGTGCGCCCGCCGTGCCGACCGCAGCATGGCTTGATGCTGCTCGGCGATCCAGCGGAGAGCCTCTTCGAGGAAATGCCGGCTATTGTTAGCCGCATCCTTCCCCAAAGTTCGTTGGTGGCTGGCATCGTAGTTGATAATCCACTCGCGCCAAAAGGATGCGGCGGCATCGACATACAACTGCATCCGCGACCAACCGGTTCGCGTCGGCAGACTTCCCACCGGAGTCGGATCAAAGCTGATCCAACCGGACCCCGGGAAGTAGGCCTCAACCCAGGAATGGGCGTCACTGGCTCGCACCACATACTGGCCGGTGAGGTCATTGAATTCACCACCGCGGAACCCGGTCACGATGCGCGACGGAATGCGCAAAGAACGCAGCATGACCGCCATCGAACTGGCGAAATACTCGCAGTGACCCTTCTTTCTCTCGAACAGGAAATTCGCCAGTGGATCCTGGGGCAGACTTCGGGACAGTTCCAGCGTGTATCCGAAGTGAGTGGACAGATACCGCTCCAGCGCGACTGCTTTGTCATAGTTGCTGGGAGCGCGCGCGGTGATTTCCTGAGCCAGACTTGAAATGCGAGTATCGAGCGCCGGCAGTTTCAGGTACTCGTCCATGTCGCCGGGAACGGTGTTTGCCGCCAAGCGAAGATCGTCGCTGTCGATTGCGGCCAATTGCGACTCGGCTTCGTAGCGGTTGACGGGGTGATTGGCATCGAGGTCGTAGACCGCGCCCCCGGCGTCCATACTCACCTGCCGGAAATTTCCCTTAAGACTCTGTGCTCTTTCCGCCAGAAAAAAAACATTGGTTCCGAGCGGCTCCATCAGAACGCGATAATGAATTAGTCGGCCCGGAACTCCCGACGCGCCACCAGGGCCCGGCAACGGCGCCACATGATAACTTCCATCGCCCGCCGGTCGCAGCAGGGTTTGATTGTACGGATTCGTCCAGACTCTGCCATCAAAGCTGCTCAGCGCAATGCCCCGCCACTTCAAGTCATAAGCGCCTTGCAGATCGTTCTGGACCTCGATGTGCATGACGACCGCACTGGACTGCTGAATCTGGCCGATGCGTCCCAGTTGCACGCGATCGCTGAAACCCGTGGAGATGTCGCTGGTCGGAGTGTAGGCAGTGAAGTAGCGTGACGAAACTCGTGGAAGGAGGAAGAAAATCAGGAAACTCCCGGCCAGGATCATCAGCATGAGCACTGGAGCGACCGCCAGCAGCCCGTAAGCCATGCGCTGGCTGGCAGGCGTCATGCCGGGAGAGAGTTGCGAGGCAAGGTGTAGGTCGAGCGCAGGTGCATGGGTTGGCTCGGTGGCGACCGAGTGCCGCATCTCCATCAACACAAAAGTGATGACGGCAACCAGCAGGAAGCAGGCGAAAGAAAGCAGGAACACGCTGCCGACGGTAAGCACGGCGGCGGCCAGCACCATCCCAAATGAAAGTACCGCGAGCATGTAGTGGTCGCGCGTCCGTTGCAACGAGAATAGCCGGACAACCATGGCAAAAAGTACAAGGTGAATGGTGGCTCCGAGAAAACTGCGCGAAAGAAAGAGGTAGTCGGCGAGGTAAACGAAGACGTAGATCAGCGTCAGTAAAGTAGTCCAGCGTTCCGGGATGGTGAACACGCGCCCCATCAGAAGTTGATATCCGCGGAACGCCAGTGCCAGCCCGACGAGAACAACCGCCGTCCGATCCAGCTCTCCGGTCGAAGCCAGAGTGCCGAAGCCAGTGAGCACGAGCAGATACAGTGCCACATTAAAGTAGCGCTCGATGGCTTTGGCCATGGTGATCTCGCCCGGCTTGATGGCGGCTTGGGTCACGAGAAGCTTCTATTGTTGGCGAAAGCGGCGCAGAAGGGAAGTGTCCGCGGTAACTTTTTGGAGCGACGGGCGTCTCACCCGTTCGGCCGGGCGGAGACCCCGGTGCTCCACTGATTTCTTTCATCTGCAATCTCATTTTCTGTTTACAATACCTGCCCATGGACTACCTTCTGAAAACTGAGCCAACCGTGTATTCCTTTGCGGATCTTGAGCGGGAGAAGGCGACGATTTGGGATGGCGTGACGAATCCAGCGGCCGTGAAGCATTTGCGCGAGATGAAGCCGGGAGAGCGGCTGGTGATTTACCACACGGGAGACGAGAAGAGCGCGGTCGGGACAGCGTCGGTGGTATCGGTGGATCCAAGCGATCCCAAAACCCCGCAGGTGAAGATCAAAGTTGGGAGGGCGATCGCGACGCCGAAGACGCTGGCAGAAATCAAGACCCGGGCGTCATTTGCGGAGTCTCCGCTGGTGAGACAGGGACGATTGAGCGTGGTGCCGCTGACGGCGGCGCAATACGGGTGGCTGGTGGGGGAGTAAAGCGGCGCTCAGAAGTCAGCGTTCGCGGACAGGAGTGTCCGCGCTACACGAGTCAGGTGCGAACTACCCTCTCCGTGCAATCGGATTCGGAGCAGGCATAGGTTATTTGATTGCGCTGGCGGTCGAGGCTGATGATGAACATGGGACGTCCGTGGCGATCGCAGGTGGGCTGGTCGGGCGAGATGACGGGCGTGTCTCCACGCTTCGGCGTGGTGTAGCCGATGCGCTCGCCGAAGCAGCGGTGGCAGAACTTGTCAGTACAACGAAAGAATTCGATGGAATAGTTGGCGTTGTAGGGAGCTAGTGCGGGCTCCATGGTGCGATAGTGCTGGTCGCAAAGGGGCAGGAGGTCCGTACGCATGCGAAGCGAGTTTAGCACCGAAGACATTGAGTCATTGAATGATTGGATCATTTAGTCATTGCATCAATAATTCAACACCCTAATGATTCGATGACTCCATGGCGAAATGATTCAATGCTTCAGCCGATGTGGCGCAGGGCGTCAACGATACCGAGGTTCGAGGCGCGGTAGGAGGGAATGAGGCCGCTGACCAGCCCTACGAAGGCTGCGACCGCCATGGCGACCGCGGCCGTGGAGGCGGTCATGTGCATCGACATCGGCAGCCCGAGTCCAGGTTGCGACATGAAGAGAATGGCCCCGCTCGCGAGCGCGACGCCGACCAAACCTCCGATTATAGAAATGGTGATCGATTCGCTTAAGAGCAACTTAAGGATGCTTCCACGAGTGAAGCCGAGAGTGCGGAGCACGGCGACTTCGCGGGTACGCTCGCGGATCGACATCGCCATGGTATTGGCGCAGACGAGCAGGGTGGTGAAAAGCACGGCTCCGCAGATGCTGAGGATAAATGCTTTGACATTGCCAAGCATGGCGATGAAATCGTTTTTGAACGCTTGTTCGCTCTCGCTCTTGGTGGGTACCGGACTCCCATGGAACATCTCGTCAATGGCGCGGGCCACGCGCGGCATGTCTTCAGGAGTATCGACACGAGTGAAGTAAAAACCGGCGGTGTCTTTGAACCAGTCGACGGATTCTTCCAGGTACTTGGTGTGGAAGTAGAGGTTACTTTGCGGCGGATCAATGGTGTAAATGCCGCGCAAGGTCAGGTCAAGATTGACGGGGAAGATGGTGCCTTGCAGAATGATGTGATCGCCGATCTTCCAGTGGTGCTTCCTGGCAAGGTCAGAGTCGACGACGCAGCCCGCGCGATCGCGCTTCCAGGCGGCGAGTTGGTCGGCGGGCATGACTTTGTCGGCGGCGACGTCGAAGTATTCGTCGGGATCGGTGGCCATTTGAGCGAAGTAGTTTTCCGGCTTCTCGTCTTTATAAACGCCACCGAACCAGGTCATGGGGACGACATGCACGACGCCGGGAACGGCGCGGATCTTGTCGCGATAATAAATAGGAAGGAAGTTGGCGAGCGAGACTTTGTGCCGGGTCATGATGCGAAGCGCGGAGTCCGGGGCTCCCTTGTCGATATAGAAGCTGCGCCAGAGGCAGAGCATGATGCAGAGCAGGAGCAGAGAAAATGCGATGCTGGCCACCGTCAGAAGACTGCGCCGCTTGTTGCGAAAGGCGGACTTGGCGACGAAGCGGGTGAGAGTCATGGGATGAAGTGATTTTACACTGCGATTTCCCTCCGGAGACGGGGCTTGCCCCGTCTCTACGGGAGATCAGACGCCTCGCTCGGTCACTCTCAATTATGGCGTCATTGTGGATTGTCCGGGAGCCTCCGGGACTCAGGAATCGGGCGGTGGCCTTCGTCGTCGTAATACACTTTGCGTGCGTAGTCGGACTTGGCGTTGGGCACGGGCTTATCGTTTCTTGAACTATAAGTGAGCTGGTTGCGATCGAGCGGAAGCGGCGCTTTCGTGGTGTAGATGGCTTCGTTCAGCAATTCTTTGGAGGGGCCTTTAGCGTCGGCAAAAACTCCGAAGGGATTACCGTTGACGTAGGAAACTCCAACGTAGTCTGCGACCATGTACCCGGCGTCGGACAAAGGCAGCCAAGTAACCTTCATCGGCCCGGCGATTTTTTGGCCAGCAGTCCAGGTCGAGCCGCCATTCTGCGAAGTAGTGAAACCCACATACAACTCGCAGCTCGAAAGCGTGCAGTTGGCGACCGGGAAGTAGTAATAAACGACGGTCAGGAGAGCGGTGGAGCCGGAAGTAGCAGGATCGGCCCCAATGCCCGCGATGAAATGATCGACAGTACTGCTGACGGCGTCGATGGGAATGCGGACGGGAGTTGTCCATTTAGTGCCATTCGCGGATGTGCTGAGGACGATGTCATTCGAACTGCAACCGCTACGAAAGCGGCAATCCCCCCACACCACGTACACGTTGCCTGAGCCATCGATGGTTGCGGACGGCAGATCCGGGTCACGCATATTGCCGGCGACCTGGTGTTCAGTAATATCGGCGACGTTCACAGCGGCGTTCCAGCTCGTTCCACCGTTGGTGGAAGTGAAGGCGGCAACTCCCGAGTAACCTTCGAAGGGGACGATGACGGTTCCGTTGGCCTGCACCAGCGGCTCTCCGCCGAGGCCTCCGGCATTGTTCTTCGAAGCCAGACCCGGGCTCCAGGTTTGTCCGCCGTCGCTCGAAGTGCTCATCAGAACATCACCGGTTCCGTACGCCTGGTCCCATTCGGTGTAGCAGTTCCCATAATAGGGACTGCTTGTGGTGTTATCGCAAACGGTCCAGTTCTTGTCGTCGAGGTGGGTGACGTCAATGGCGATGGGATTTCCCCAAGTCAGGCCGTCGGTGGAACGGCTGACGGCGACGTCGCCGATGTATTCTTCCCCGGGACCCAAACCAACCAGCGGCAAGCTTGAAATGAGCCACTGTCCATGTTTCGCGTCATAGGCGACGGAGGGATCGGCAGCCGCGCCGTACGTGCCACCTTCATAATTGACGGTGAGCCCGGGCAGGTAGCCGTTCGTCCACTTCTTGCCACCATCGGTGGAAGTCGCAAAGCCCACATCGGCGCTGCCCCAGCCAATGCTACCGGGTCTGCGAGCGACGTGAAACGCGCTCACGATGGTCGAACCCCAGGCGAAGGATGAAGGTTCAACTTCGGTCTTATGGACACTGTCGGAGTTGGTGAAATCGTCGGTGCTGAGCTTCTTTGGGACTTGCGCGGCGAGCGGTGCGGCTAGGCAAAAGGCAATCAAAAATGACAGCAGTACCGCCCATACGTAGTTGGCGTGCAGGGAAGTGGGTGAGTGATGCATACGATTTTTGTCCTTAAGTTCGAGATTGAATGCGCCAGGATTCTGAAGGCGACACCAGTGGGCAATGGCGCCGCTCACGTAGCGAGAACTATAGCGCGTAGTAGTGGCAGTGTCGAGGTGAAGAGTTTTGCATGTCGGAGCGGACAATTTGGCTTACGTAGCAGCCTTCCGCAGCTCGCGGCGCAGGATCTTGCCCGAAGGCGTTCGCGGGACGACTGCCACAAAGTGAATTTCGCGGGGCTGCTTGTGGTGAGCGAGACGGTCGGCGACGAAGTCGCGCATTTCCTTCTCCAGCGCATCCGAGGGCGTAAAGCCGTCGCGGAGGACGACAAAGGCGCAGGGAATTTCTCCAGCGGCGAGGTCGGGTTTGGCGACGACTCCACAGTCGCGGACGGCGGGATGTTCGAGGAGGACGGATTCGACTTCGGCCGGGGCGACGGGGAATCCCTTGTACTTGATCATCTCCTTTTTGCGGTCGAGGACGTAGTAGAAGCCTTCGGCATCGCAGCGGACGATGTCACCCGAGAAATACCAGCCATCGCGAAGAACGGCGGCGGTCGCTTGCGGCTCTTTCCAGTATCCCAGCATGATCTGCGGTCCGCGCATGACAAGTTCGCCCGGCTCGCCCGGCGGGACCTCGTCCCCGTCCATGCCTTTCGTCATGTCGCCGTTCGTCACATCGAGGACGCGGCAATCGGTGAGCGCCAGCGGCTGTCCGATGGAGTCGGGGCGGTACATTTCAGGCGGAGCGATGAAGCCGACGTGGGTGACCGGTGAAGCTTCGGTCATGCCGTATCCCTGGTTGACCAGGATGCCGGTAAGGCCGGTGAAGCGGCGGGCAAGTTCGGGAGCGAGCGGCGCAGCGCCGCACTTGACCCAACGGATTTTGTGATTCATGGGAAAGATGCCGGCCTCGGTGGCCTGGCAGAGCGCATTCATGGCGGGCGGGACCACGGGCATCATGGTGACGCCTTCCTGAAGCAGAAGAGCGCAGAGCTTTTGCACCTCGAAGCGCGGCATCAGAACCAGCGTGGAGCCGAGGGCGAGAGAAAGAGTCAGAGCCACGGTGAGCCCGTAGATGTGGTAGAGGGGCAGGAAGCAGAGCATCACGTCATTGGGTGAAAGCGGTGCGCCATTCGGGCCGAGAATCTGATAGACATTCGCGACCACGTTGTAGTGCGAGAGCATGACGCCCTTGGGCAAGCCGGTGGTGCCGCTGGAGTAGGGAAGAGCGGCGATGGTTTCTTGCGAACTTTGTAGAGCTTCCGGAAATCTGGCGGACGTCTTACCGAAAACCGGGCGCAGCAGGCTCGTGAAGTCTTCGCAGCCGACTCGCTCGTGCCGTGTGGTGAAGATGCGACGCAGAGCCGGAAGTTCTGCGAGATTCACATTTTCTAGAAGAGGAGCGTCGGTGATAAGAAAAGTTGCGCCGGAATTTTCCAGCTGAAAGCGAATCTCACGCTCACGGTAGGAGGGATTGAGCAGTGTGGGAATACCTCCGGCGAGCGTAGCCGCATGATAAGTGATGGCAAATTCCCACGAGTTGGGGAGGAAGATGGCAACCACATCTCCCGGAGCGAGCCCGGCCGAGATGAGGCCGCGGGCAAGGGATTCGACAAGGCTGCCATACTCGCCGAAAGTGAAACGGCGATCGCAGGAAGTGTCGATCAGGGCCGTCTTGCTGTTGTTCTGCTGGCAGCTCTGGAGGACAAGATCATGCACGAAGCGGCCGGTTGGGTCGGCGTAGAGCTTGGTACGAAGCATCGAGGTGATTGTAGTGCGACTAGGCGGAAGTTAATAGTCGAGTGGACGGGCGAGACGCCCGTCGCTCCACTACCTAAGCGCTAAGCTTGCGGAGGAATTCCTGCTCATCCATATGGTACTTGAAAGCTCTGCGGCCATTGATGAAGACTACAGGGACCTCGTCGGTGTAGAGGTGCCGGATTTCCGCGTCGGAATCGACGTCGATTTCACGCCAGGTAAAGCCGCCCCGCTTGTGGAGCTTGACGAGGCTCTCCTTGACGATTTCGCAAAGATGGCATCCCTTGCGGGAATAAACCACGACTTCGCGAGGCTGTGTCATGCGAGGGAGTTTATCAGTTTGCGGGCTGGGTTTCCAAGACACGAACCGGCGTAGCAGGCAGTCCTAAAACGACGGGCGTAGAATTCCGAAATGATGACGAACGGGCGCGTACTTTCTGGAAAAACGATGCTGGTGACAGGTGCGGCGAAACGATTGGGGCGGGCGATCGCTGTGGCCGCGGCCGAAAACGGCGCGGATGTGGCGATTACTTATCGTGAGTCGGCGCGCGAGGCACGAGCGCTCGTTGCGGAACTGGCGCAGCACGGGGTTGAGGCGCTGGCGGTGCGCTGCGATGTCACCGATGAGCGAAACGTCCGTGAGATGGTGAAGGAAGTGGTGCGGGAACTCGGCGGAATCGACGTGCTGGTGAATAACGCCGCGAATTACGAAACCGCCGAGTTTGAGAAGATTACCGTGGCGCAGTGGGATGCGATTTTTGCTTCGAATACACGCGGACCGTTTCTGGTGTCGCGCGAGGCGCTGCCCCATTTGAGAAGGCGCCGAGGGCGCATCATTAATATGGGGTCGCTCGGTGGGCTTCGTCCGTGGGCGACGCATGCGCACTATTGTTCGTCGAAGGCGGCGGTACACATGCTGACGAAAGTGATGGCGAAGGCGCTGGCGCCGGAGATCGCGGTGAATGCGGTCGCCCCGGGGATGATCGATCTGGGAGAGAAATCGGCGGCCTCGTTCATGAAGAAGATGGCGAAAGAGACGCCGATGCAGCGTGACGGGACGGCGGCGGACATTGCCGCGGCAGTGATGTTCTTTGCGGCGGCTCCGCAGTTTATTACCGGGCAGGTGTTAGCGGTGGATGGCGGGCTGGGACTGTAGGGATTCGATTTATTTCTGCTCCTGAGTTCACGTTTTCGCGTATTGTTCTGTTTCGACTTTCACCATGCTTATGACACGATCCATGCAGGGCGCTGGCTTTCGGATTCGGACACTTGTCCTAACATTACTTCTGCCTGTGTATCTGGCTGCTGCTCCAGCGGTTGCCCAAGATCGCCCGGAGGAGGGCGGTCATGAACTCCAGGTCTGGACCGGTGGCGGGCACTCGGTTCCGGGCGGCACCAGCGATACCAATGTCTGGAACGCTGGCGTTCGCTATGGATGGATCCTGACGCAGCCGCACCTGCCGGGCTTTCTCAGCGGGCGATTCGAGCTTGCGGTGGACGCGGTGCCGGCGTTTGTTGTGTTTCAGCGGGCAAACACCGCATACGGAGCAGGAGTGAATCCGGTCGGATTCAAATGGATTTTCGCCACCCGCGGACATGTGGCTCCGTTCCTGGAGTTAAACGGAGGAGTCCTGTTTACTTCGCATGAGGTGCCTAGCGGCACTTCGACCATCAATTTCACGCCTGGGGCGGCCTTCGGGATGTATTTCTTTGGCGAGCATGCGTGGTCATTGGATGTCCGCTACCTGCATATTTCGAATGCCGGCCTTACGGTGCCGAATCCGGGCGTGAATACGGTGCAGCTACGCTTGGGGTTTGGGAAATTTTTTGGCAAGAAGTAGGGGATAGCATCTCTACACAAACTAGTCTCGACGGGACAACACGGCAGCGGTCTGCCTCGCTTCAGCGCGCCGCCCGCAGCACGGCCCGGGTGGAATGGGCGCGCCGTGCGGGCAGGTGAGCGGATGGTTGAGGAAGGTGCAGATCTTGTCGGTGGCTTCGGGTGAGAGGATGTGCTCGAACTTGCAGGCCTGCTGCTCGATTTCGGTTTCGCTGTCCATAGCGAGCGAATCGGTGAAGAGGCGCTCGGCGAGACGGTGACGGCGGATGATGTCGGCGGCGCGCTGGTATCCACGCTGGGTAAGTTCGACGATCGCGGAGCCGTCGCCGGTCGAGAAGCCAGCCGGCTTCAGCGCGTCGTGGCAGGGATTGACGAAGGGCTTGTGATCGTGCGCTTGGGGCGGGTGCGGGCGCGCGGTTACCAGTCCCATGGCGGCCATCTTTTCCACGGCGAGGGACACGGGGAGAGCGCCGTGGACTTCCATGCGGCCAATCTCGGCGAGTTGGCCGTTCTCTTCCAGGGCAAATAATTCTTCCAGCACTTCGTCAAACTGCTCTTCGTCGGCCATCGCAAAGATTTCCTGGGCGGCGATTTTGCCGTGATGCAACTCGACGCGGCGGTCGGCCAGGCGCGCCACTACGGGATCGTGCGTGACCATGACGATGGTACGTCCCTGCTGATGAAGCTCGCGCAGCAGGCGCAGGACGATCTCTTCGTTGACGGCGTCGAGGTTGCCAGTGGGTTCGTCGGCGAGCACAATCTTGGGATCGTTGATCAGAGCCCGGGCGATGCAAACGCGTTGCTGCTCGCCTCCGGAAAGCTGCGAAGGCAGGTGGCCGGCGCGGTCTTTCAGGCCCACGCGATCGAGAGCTTCAAGCGCTTCCTTTTCGTCAGTCATGCTGTGAAAATACTGGGCGAGCATGACGTTTTCGACGGCTGTTAGATACGGGATCATGTGGAACTGCTGAAATACAAACCCGATGGTTTCGGCGCGGACGTGGTTGAGATCGGAGGCGCTGAGGTTGGCGACGTTTTGTCCATCAAGCCAAATTTCACCAGTCGTGGGCCGGTCGAGGCATCCGATGAGATTGACCATGGTGCTTTTGCCGGAACCCGAGGGGCCCATCATCGCGACCCACTCGCCGGGCGCGATGGAGAGGGAGATGTCGTCGAGCGCTTTGATGAGGCTGAGGCCGCCATTATTTTCTTCCGCTCTGGCGGGATAGCTCTTGGTGACGTTGTTGAGGCGAATCATCCGAATGATCCTCTTCTAATTTCAACCTTTCTTGTGGAGCGCCGGGCGTCCTCGCCCGGCTACCACCAAACTGCTGGACGGGCGAGACGCCCGTCGCTCCATCGCGTAACTCGTCGCGCGTCCAAGCCCTACTCTCCCCTCAGAATAATAGCCGGTTGTACGCGGCGCAGCAGCACGATCGGGAGTATCGCCGAGATGAGGGCCACGGCAACACTTCCCGCGAGCACGTAGGGGAAGACGCTGAAGCGCGGCACGACCGGCGCGTGGAAGTTGACGCGTCCGATCAAGGCCGCAACGCCGATGCCGATGAAAAAGCCGAGAATCGCGCCAACTACGCCGAGGGCCGCGGCTTCGGCGGCGAAGAATCCGTTGACCAGACGTTCGGAAGCGCCCAGAGCTTTCATGATGGCGAAGTCGCGGCGGCGGTCGAAGACCCATCCGATGAGCGTGGCGAGGACACAGAGCGCAGAAGTGAGAACAACCAGCGTGGCGGAGGCATAGAGCGTGGCGCGCGTTTTGTTCAGCACGTTAGCTTCGCCTTCCATGATCTGGCGGACGGGGCGAACTTCAGCCGTTGGCAGAAGCTGCGCAAGCTGACGAATTGATGCATCAACATCCGCGGCGGTTCCATTGGCGGCGACTTCAATGGTGGAAGGCGCGACGCCGGTCCAGCTTTGAAATTCAGATTGATCGATGTAAATGCGACTGTCTTCGCCGGCTCCGGTTTGGAGAAGGCCGGCGGGAGCGAGTTGGATCGGTTTGCCCTGGAAAGTGAGCTCGAAGGGTTGTCGATTGGAGCTAGCTTTGGGGATCACTACCGCTGCGGCGCGCATGCCGATGAGAGCTTCGTTGGGCGCGTCCGGCCAGTGACTCACCTTCCACCAGTGATTCAACTGGCGGGAGCGAGCGAAGTCGGTGCCGACGACTACTACGGATTGTCCGTCGGATTGACCACCTTTGATACGGGCGACGGCGTATGAAAAAGGAACGGCCAGCGTCTTTGCGCCGAGAACCGATTCGATTCTAGTCAGAGCGTTGGCGGGGAGGGACTGTCCGTCTTTCGCGACGACAACCACGTTGGCGCCATAGTTTCGGAACTCGCTGCGGAGCTTGGCTTGCACGTCGACGTAGAGGTTCATCATCGCGGTGGCGACGGCCGCGGCAACGATCATAGCGAGCAGAGCGGAGGCGGCGCGGCGGCGACGGAGGACGGCGGCGCGGAGAAGCATGCGTGCGAACATCGATACGGAGGGCGATGTGTGCGACGCCAGAGCACGGCGATCGGCAACCTGTTTCGGAGTGAGGAGTGTGCCAGGAGTGATGATCGTCGTCATCCTTATCCTTCACCTCGCAGAGCGAATACGGGATCGAACTTCACGGCGCGGCGGATGGCGGCGGCGCTTCCGGCAAAGGTCACGAAGACGGCGATGGCCAGGATGATCGGGAAGAGCACGGGCTCGATGGAAATCTGCGAGTTGAAGATGGAGCGGCCCATCTGGTGCGCGAGCAGCGCTCCGGCAGAGAATCCCGCAATGCCGCCGAGTAGCGCCAGCAGTAGCGCTTCCGCAAAGAAGAGCACAGAGACCGTTAGATTGCCCGCGCCGAGGGCTTTCATCAAACCGATTTCGACCCGGCGCTCATAAATGGCAGTAGCCATGGCGGCGGAAACGGCAAGAGCGGAAGCGAAAAGGGCGGCGAACGTGATCAGCAGCATGAGTCCTTTGATGCGCGAGAGCACAGTACCTTCGTTTTGGGCGACCTGGCGGATCTGCTCCGCGTGCGAATGCGGAATGACTTCCTGTAACTGGTAGGCAATCGACTCCACGTACGGCGAGCAGTACCAGCGGTCGTAAACCTCGGGAGTCATCGTCTTCGGGTCGCGTGCGGAGAGCGCATCCGGGGGCTTGGTTAGAGCGCTGACGTAGACGCGGCGGACGGCACCCGGTTTGCCGAGAATTTGCTGCGCGAGGGCGAGCGGCGCGACGATCTGGTCATCTTCGGCCCCGCCGGTGGAGAGGATGCCGGAGATAGTGAGTTGGCGGGCGGCGATTTCTAGTGTGTCTCCTGGTTTCTTGGCTAACTTTGCTGCCAGGCGCTCGCCTACCAGGATGTTTTCGGAGTTGTCATCCGGCCAGCCGCAGGACGCTGGCGAGTCTTCGACTTGCCCTGGACGAGCGAGGCGCCCGTCCCCACACGAGCCTTCTACCTTCCACCACGGATGTGTGATCCTCACCCCGGTAGTGAAGTCTTCTTTGCCGAAGCGGAGCGCCTTATTGAAGTAAGTGCCGATGAGCGTCACATTTTTTGCGCCGCTGTCGCTGCCGACTTTCACGGTGACGGGTAGCATGGGCGAGAAGCCGACGATGTTGTGATGCCAGAAGGTGCCGCGAATCTTCGGGAGGTCGGCTTCATTGAGGAATGTGCCGTCGCTCGGAGGCTTCAGGTTGACGCCACCGACTTCCACGTCGAGCGTGTCTTCCTGCGGAGTGACCACCAAATTCGCGCCGTAACTGCGGAGTTCGCGGTTAATTTTGTCGCCGATGTCAGTAGCGACGGCGATCATCGCGGTGGCAACGGCTACGCCGAGCGTGATCGCGATGCCTGCGAGCAGCTTCCGTCGCGCTTGGCGGCGAAACGATTCGTAGACAAGGCGAGGAAACATTATTTCTGCTCGAAGTAGTGTCGGCCGGCTGCAACGTCGGCTTCGGAGACGATGACCGCATCGTCGGTGACCTGCGCTTTCAGCGGAATCGGATTGCAGCCGCCCGCCATGCCGATCGATTGCGGGTTCATCTGGGCGGCGCAGTTCTTGCAGATCACTCCCTGTTTGTTCTTGTAGAAGCCGACCGGCCCGCAGATTTCGCAGGCGTCGAAGAGCGTGGCAACTTTTCCGTCGGGCTTCTGGTAGAGCCAGAAACGCACTTCGACGCCGCCTTCGTTCGCTTCGAAGCGATGGAGTTCGCCGTCGTAAACCTGCTTCAGCGGGATGGAAACTTTACCGTTAACAAAGGCAACTTCGGTGGCGGGCGAGAGTGCGCTGGCGCTCTTCTCGTAGATGAAGCTGGCGGTGACCATCACGATGAAGGCGAACGAGAAGACGTAAACCGAGGCCATCCACAGACGCTCGCGGCGGGCCGTCCAGAGCGCTTTGCGGCGGGCAGCTCCGGCGGCCGGCAGTTCGACGGGTTGCCTGCTCTTCATTTCAAACAGCACCATCAGCGCGGCCAGCGCGAGGATGGTAATGAAAAAGAAAAAATCGTTGCGGACGATGGGGCCGATGATGGCCATCTCCTGGCGGGAAGAGGGAAGCACTC
>JBEKXC010000060.1:0-22737 GCA_049512435.1 Terriglobales bacterium
GAAAATACCAGGCGCAGAAGGGGATCGTGCTGCCGAAACTGTAGGAGTGCGCCTGGCTTCGGGCTCCGGTCGGAAGCCGACACCTACTTCCGGCCGTTCTCGCCTTCCTTGAACATGTACTTAATCGCAGGCTTGTAGATCATCAGGTTGGCGGAGCCGTTGCGGTTCAGCTTGATACAGTTCTTGTCGTACCACTCGATATAGCCGTGGACTTCCTCGCCGTCACGCAGCACGATGACCATGGGAGTCTTCGTCTGCATCTGCTTCTGATAATAAAAATTCTCGGCGTTGGTCTGTTCCGTGGGCGCGGTCTTTTTGCCGGGAGCCGCGGAACGCTCTCTGTCCCTGTCCCGATCCCTGTCTCGACGTTCGGCGGGCACATGATTGTGTCCGTGGTTGTTGACGGCGTGCTCGGCACGATTAAGCGTCGGGCGGATCAGCTTGCGATTCGCGAAGCTTTCCTGATCCGCGGACTGTTCAGCCGGTATGGAGTCGATCGTATCTTTCAAATCGCACCACCTGCACGCTGGGCGGGCAAAATATGCCACAACACTCGAGCCTTTGATTGTGGGTCCAGAGGTGTGAACTGAGGCTTACGGTATCACAGCAGGCAGGGGATGACAATATTTTGTGCATTGTCTCTTGTGCAATCGCCTAAACCGTACCCCTTACGATACGGGAGCAGACCGTGCCGTTTTTCGGGCTCAACAGGCTGCGAAAGCCAGGATTCGTATCAGGGCATCGCTTTAGCGATGCTAAAAGTCCGCCAATCAGACGCCCCTTTAGGGGCTGGAGTCGGCTCAGCCTGCGCGTTCCAGCGCGGTCGCGAAGGCATCGAGCGAGAGCGAGCGCAGCAGATTTCGACGCAGCCCGCGCTCGACTTCGCCGAGACCTTCCGCGGCGCGCTGCACCCAGGTGGAGTCGGCGGATTCCGCCATTTTCCTGAGTTCGCCCATAATATCCGTATTGCGCACCAGTTGCGCCGCGCCCGATTGCAGAAACATCAGGTCTTCAAGCAGCGAGTAGAGCGTACGTAGAAGGCTGTCGATTTTCGCACGGCCTTCGGCGCCGGGACGGTAGCTTTCCGTGACTTTGAACAACTCGGTGTGATCCCCTGCGCCGAGCGCGGATTTCAGCATGATGAGCGCATCGTTGCGAGCGGCGACATAGCCGTTGAGATCGAACGATAGCGCACGTCCAATGGCGCCTTCGCTAAGGCGGGCGACCAGCGCGCGCTGCCGGGCATCCCAGTCGGGACGAAGCTTGGCAAGTCGGCGCTCGATCTCCGCGAACGAGAGCGCGCTCAGGTGAAAGGTCATGGAACGGGAACGAATCGTGGGCAGCAATTCTCCCGCGTTTTCGGTCAGCAGAAAAATGCTCGCGAACTCGGGCGGCTCTTCCAGAACTTTGAGCAGCGAGTTGGCGGCCTCTTTCATGAACGCCGAACCGGTGAAGATGTAAACGCGTTCGCGGGCTTCCGCGGGCCGATAGTAGATCGTCTCAATCACGTGCCGAACCTGATCGACCTTGATCATCATTTGCGGCGGATCGGGCGGGATGATAAGCACGTCAGGATGAGTCTGGACGAAGAGCCGGGTTTCTTTCTTGTCCGTGTCGCGGAGATTTTCGCGAGCCTCCACGGCTTCGGCGAAGCGGGAATCGAGGTCTTCGGATTGAGCGATGCGAGTGCAGTTCGAGCAGCGTCCGCAGAAATCGGGCAAGCCATCGGTGGTCGCCTGTTCAAGACAATTCATCGCACGCGCGAGCATGAGAGCGAGCGTGTATTTGCCCGACCCGTGTGCCCCGGAAAGAATAACGGCGTGCGGAAAACGCTTCCGCGCCAGCATCTCGCGCAGCCGATGAATGGTTTCCGTTTTGCCGACGAAGTCTGAAAATGGCACAATTCAAAATCTACCACGGAGGCACGGAGATACAGAGAAATCTGAGACAGTCGGTTGCTTTTCTCCGTGTCTCCGTGCCTCCGTGGTAGATTCTAGATCTTCAGTTTCCTCCGCACCAACTCCATGATAACGGTATGGGTCTCGCTGGGCGTGCCGCGAGCGTTCACGACCTGCACCCGGTGCGGTTCGCGGGCCGCAATGCCCAGGTAGGCGTGGCGGACGCGTCCGAAAAAAGCCCGATTTTCCTGCTCAAAACGGTTCTCGTCTTTCTCTGAGCCTTTTTCTGACCGCCCGCTCTTATGTTTTCGATTGCGCCGCCGCGCGCGCTCGACGCTGAATGCCACTTCATTGTCTAGTAAGACCGTCAGGTCGGGCTGCAAATTGCCGCAGAGAATTTCGTGCATCTGGAGCACTGCCTTCGATCCCAGCTTGCGCCCTCCACCCTGGTAAGCCTCAGTCGAATCGGTAAAGCGATCGCAAATCACGATGCGTCCTTCGGCAAGCGCGGGCAGAATAACCTCGTGAATGTGCTGGGCGCGGGAAGCGAACATGAGCGCCATTTCCGTGAGCGGAGAAAGTCCTGAAGTAGCGGAGTGCAGCAGCACTTCGCGAATCTTTTCGCCGGCACTGGTGCCCCCCGGCTCGCGTGTGACTGTGACCGAATGGCCGTGGGCGCGCAGCGAACGCGCCAACTTCTCGACCTGCGTGCTCTTGCCACTGCCATCGAGACCTTCGAAAGTGATAAATTTCCCGCGCGCAGGCACGTTCGAGATGATAGCAGGCTGGGAGTACGCTCTGAGTAAATGCCAGCATTGTGCGGAGTCGGCGAAACCGCTCCGTCAGACTGTATATTCAAAGTGCCGTTCTATTTGGATCGCTGTGGACAGTCTCGATAATTCCGGAGGGTGAATGGGAATCGGTTCGGGTGGCGGGGTGCGGAAAGTCTTTTGTCTCGTAATCGTTCTGTTGTCATCGCTCTCAGTCTTTGCGGCAAATGCTCCAACCATCACGCTTTCTGTGGACGCGTCCGAAGCGCCGCGCAAAATCTTCCACGCACAATTGCGCATTCCCGCTAAGCCCGGGTCGCTCACGCTCTACTATCCGAAGTGGATTCCCGGCGAACATGGACCCACGGGTCCCATCACGGACTTGACCGGCCTGAAATTTACCGCCAGCGGAAAGACGCTGAAATGGCGGCGCGATCTGCTCGATGGTTTTACTTTTCACGTGGAAGTTCCTGTCGGCGAGAACGAAGTCACCGTAAATCTCGATTACGCTTCTGCCGCGACCGCTGAGCCGGGATACAGCTCCAGTATCTCCGCGACCGAAAAGTTGTATATCCTCAGCTGGAATACGCTGTTGCTATATCCTGCTGGGTACGGTTCCGATCAACTTACATATAGCGCGAGTTTACGGCTGCCCGCCGGATGGAAGTTTGGCACCTCCCTGCATGTTTCCGATCAAGTCGACAACGCCCACGAAATTCACTTTGCGCCCGTTTCGCTGACTATGCTGGTGGATGGTCCCGTCATCACGGGCGAGTATTTGAAGGTAGTGCCACTGACGCCGCCCAACGAAAATCCTCCCGCGGAACTCGATCTTGCTGCCGATAGCGCCGCCGCGCTCGATGCCCCGGAAGAAGTCTGGCAACATTACCGGAACCTGGTAAAGCAAGCCGGAATTTTGTTTGGTGCGTGGCACTACACCGATTACCACTTCCTGCTGACGCTGAGCGATCACGTCGCGCATTTCGGATTGGAGCATCACGAATCGAATGACAGCCGAGTCGACGAGCGCTCGCTGATCGAAGAAGACGGACGAAAGATAACCGCTGGACTTTTGCCGCACGAGTACGTGCATTCGTGGAACGGCAAGTACCGGCGTCCGGCCGATCTGGCAACGCCCGATTACGAGAAGCCGATGCAGACCGACTTGCTGTGGGTGTACGAAGGCCTGACGTCCTACCTGGGAGATATGCTCGCAGCGCGCAGCGGCGAGCGCACGCCCCAGTTGGCACGCGATGCGCTGGCCCAGATGGCAGCCGATCTGGATCATCGTTCGGGCCGCGTCTGGCGCAATTTGCAGGATACGGCCGACGGCGTTCCCGACCTGCAGAACGCTCCCCACGCCTGGGAAGATTATCGCCGCGGGCTCGATTATTACGATGAAGACGTGCTCAACTGGCTGTGGGTGGATGTGATCATCCGTCAGCAAACCAAGGGCGCGAAATCTTTGGACGATTTCTGCAAACTGTTTCATGGCGCGCCCAGCGGTCCACCCATGGTCAAGACCTACACCTTCGACGACATTGTGGACGCGCTGAACCAGGTCGCTCCCCAGGTCCCTCCCAACGACTGGCGTGGATTCTGGACGGAGCGATTATCAAACCATGGTCCCGGCGCCCCGCTCGGCGGAGTCGGAGGCAGCGGATGGAAACTTGTATATGACGAAAATCCATCGGAATTGGATCGCGCCCAGGATCGTGACGGGAAGGCGATCAATGCGCATTACTCGGTCGGACTGTTCGTCGAGAGCGATGGCGTGATTCGCGATACAGTCGAGGGGATGATTGCCGCCAAGGCCGGCATCGGGCCGGGGATGAAGATTGTAGCCGTGAACGGCCGCAGGATTTCGGCGGAAGTCTGGCGCGATGCGCTTCGAGCCGCCAAGACCAGTCCGGCGCCGATTGAGCTCATCGTCGAAAACACGGATTACTTCCGCGTGGTGAAACTGGATTATCACGGTGGCGAAAAGTATCCACACCTGGTGCGAGACGAATCGAAGCCAGATCTGCTGACGGAGATCTATCGGGCAAAGTAAGGGCGGGGATTTGGGTTCCCATAGAGACGGGGCTTGCCCCGTCTCAGCGCGGCGGCGAGCGAGACGCGGCAAGCCGCGTCTCTACAGCTGAGCAACCGGCTCTTCGTCGCCGATTTCCTCGGCAGCCGTCTCCTCCAGCATAAAGCCCAAAACTTCCTGCGGAATAGGCGCGTTCCACACTGGCGAAAACGACTGGCGATGCAGTGGCGAGGGTCCGTGCTCGCGCAACGCCCGGAGGTGATGCGGCGTGCAGTATCCCTTGTTCGAGGCCAACCCATACACAGGAAAGACAGGATCCCAAGCGGAGATCATGCGGTCCCGTTCGACCTTCGCGAGGATGGAGGCGGCGGCAATAGAGGCAGAGAGCGCGTCACCGTGAATGATCGGCTGTTGGGGAAGCTCGCAATCGAGTCTGACCGCATCGACCAGAAGATAGCTCGCCACCGGCGACAGTTGCTGCACCGCACGCAGCATGGCGAGGCGGGAAGCCTGGTAAATGTTGATTTGATCGATGCGGGCGGAATCCACCGCGGCAATGGCCCAAGCGATCGAATGCAAGCGAATCAGCAGCGCGAGTTCTTCGCGGCGTTCGGCAGGGAGCAGTTTGGAATCGCGCAAGCCGCGAATGCGGTGGCCAGGATCGAGTATTACGGCAGCAGCGACGACCGGACCGAACAGCGATCCGCGGCCGACTTCATCGACTCCAGCCACGTGCTCTGCGCCCGCAGTCCAAGCCCGCTTTTCAAAATTAAGAGTGCAGCGCAGTTTTTTCAGCAAACGCAACTTGGCGGCGGAGGCAGAAATGCCGTCTGCTTTCGGATGTTTCGATGTGGATCCAGACTTGGACACGGATGCTGATCAGCATCTTCGCCGAAGAAGGTGCGCGAAGCAAGAGCAGAGTTCCGTCTGGGAGCACCCAGACTGAGTACTGGATACTGGATACCGCACTACTGCTGTTCGACTTCCTTCAACCGCGCCGCCTTTCCCTTAAGTCCGCGCAGGTAGTAAAGCTTGGCGCGCCGGACTTTGGCTGACCGCACCACGTCAATCTTGTCGATGACCTTGGAGTCGATAGGGAAAATGCGCTCCACACCCTGGCCAAAGCTGATTTTGCGCACCGTAAAGCTAGGTTGCGCGCCGCGCGTCCGGGAAATGACGACCCCTTCGAACGCCTGCAGTCGCTCTTTTTCGCCTTCTCTGATCTTGACCAGCACCTTGACGGTATCGCCGGGACCAAACTTCGGGATATCTGTGCGGCGGGATTTCGCCAGCAGTTTTTCGATAATCGGATTGCGCATAAAGTTTCCTTCCTAATCAATCTTCGGTAGAGACGGGGCTTGCCCCGTCTCGCAATATGTCCTGATCTAACTTGATCTGGTCCCGCCTGACCTGATCCAGCTTAATCTGATCCAACTTAATCTCGTTCAGCAATTCCCTGTCTTCCGCCGTCAGCGTAACCCGCTCCAATAAGTCAGGACGGTTGCGCAGCGTCTTCGCCAAAGCCGTTTTGCGACGCCAGATTCGAATCTGGTCGTGGTTGCCGTTCACCAGCACTTCCGGTACCGCCATGCCGCGAAACTCCGCCGGCCGCGTGTAATGCGGATAGTCCAGCAACCCCCCGGAACCGCAAGTAGAACTTGGGCCGTCGCCCGCCAACTCCGGTCCCGCGAACGACTCGGTGAACGACTCCTGCCGCGTCGAATTCCGATTGCCCACCGCGCCCGGAATCAACCGTGTGATCGTGTCGACAATCACCGCCGCACCCAGTTCGCCACCGCTCAGCACATAGTCGCCAATCGAAACTTCGCGATCTGCCAGATGCTCGCTGATGCGTTCATCCACCCCTTCGTAGCGTCCGCAGATCAGCACGATCCGGCCGTGCTCGGTCTGACTCAGCGCCGCAAGTTCCGCCACCAGCGTCTGGTCGAGCCTGCGGCCCTGTGCGGAAAGCAGAATCACCGACTGCTTCGCCTCCACGCTTAAGCGCGCTTCCCGCGACGCCACGTCGCCGAACGATTCCAAACACTCAAAGATCGGTTCCGGCTTCAGGACCATGCCCTCGCCGCCGCCAAACGGGCGGTCATCCACGGTGCGGTGCTTGTCTTTCGTGAACGCCCGCAGATCGTGAATGTTGATTTCCACCAGGCCCGTTTCCCGTGCCCGGCGCACAATTCCATAATCCATTGGTCCGCGAAAGAAGTCGGGAAAGATCGTGAGAATGTCGATCTTCATCGCTGAAACCAGTTGTCAGTGGCCAGTGGTCGGTGGTCAGCTGAACATTACTTCGCTTTCTTGGGCTGGCCACTGGCCACCGACCACTGACCACTGCTCTCGTTCACTTCCAGCAACCCCTCCGGCAACTTCATACGAACTTGTTTCCGCTCCAGATCCAGTTTCTCCAAGAACGCTTCGGCGAAGGGAATTTCGTAAGGCAGTTTCGCTTTCTGCTCTTTCCCTCGAACTACCAGCAGCGGAGCTTCTCCCGCCCCGAACTGCAAATCCTCAATCTCGCCGATCTCGCGCTGCCCATCGAACACTGTACAACCAATCAGGTCGCTCAGGTACGTCCAGCCCGGCTCCAGTTCCGCGCGGTCGCCTCGCGGAAGCTGAAGTTCAGCGCCCACCAACGCCTCGGCGTCGGAAATCGTTCCGATGCCCTGAAATCTCAGCACCAGAAAGCTCTTATGCGGCCAGAGATCCTCAACCACGACTTCGCGGCGTTGGCCGTCTTTCGCGAGCGCCCACAGCCGCATGTCTCGCCGGAAGCGGTCCGGAACAGCGGTGTGCAATTCAGCCGCTACTTCTCCACGGCGTCCCTGCGTTTTGATCACGACCGCCAGGGTAATCCATTCGCCGCTTGCGCCCGGTGCCGCGATTCGATGATCTCCTGTTCGACGATCTTCTGTTCGACGATCTTCTATTCGCTGCTTCTTCTATTCGCTGCTCTTTTATTCAATGATCTCGAGCGCATAACGCTTATCCAGCTTCGAGCCCGCCGCGCTCAGCACGTTGCGCAAGGCACGGGCCACGCGGCCAGAGCGTCCAATGATTTTGCCCAGATCGGACTCAGCCACTTCGAGCTCGATCACGGTTTCGTCCCCGTCTTCGTACTCCTCAACAAAAACTTCGCCCTTGGCCTCGACGATCGCCTTGGCAATGTACTCAATCATGACGCGTGGGCTGGCGCTCGGCTCGATCATTTACTGCTCCTGAATTGGAGTGTGATTGCGGCTAGGCGACCGAAGCGGCCGCAGCCGGCGCGGGAAGAGCAAGCAGTTTCCTGACCCGGTCCGAACATTGCGCGCCCTTTGAAACCCAGTGCTCAATGCGCTCCCGTTTCAAGTCGAAAGTGGCCGGATTGGTCCGAGGATTGTACGTCCCCACCACTTCCACCGGCCGGCCATTGCGAGCGTGCTCCTTCTCAATCACCACCACTCTGTAATACGGTTGTTTGCGCGCACCAAAGCGCGCCAGTCGGATCATTAACACAGACTTCACTATCCTTTGCCCGGAAGAGTCCGGCGAGATAAAGACAAACTATTATTATGCCGAAGCTTAGCGCTTTCCGCAATGGTGCGTTCCCGAACGAAGCGAGGAACCCGCAGGCCCGCCCATACTATCGCGTGGCACCGAATTTCTTCGATCTCGCGGCTTTTGGTCGGGCCAGACCATCCCTACGTTCCAAAGTTCAGCATCTTCGCCTTTTATTCACCAAGCGGTTATGGCAGACTGGGCGGGTGGCGGAAAATAATCCACAGCAGCGCACCCTTTTTGCTAACGATTCACAGTTGCGGTGTAGTGCGAGCGGAGTGTACAAGGAAGTACCGATGGCAACAGCTCTTCAGCCGCTTCCACGCTCGGTCAGAGCGAAAGCCGAACCGGACAAAATTTCCGAATATTCGCCTTTGGCATCCGTGTGGTTCGGCGAAGACCGCGAACTTCTTGAACGAATGCTGGACTTTTACCCGCGCAGGAAACCACGCAAGATATTGGACGCCACCGTGAACGGCGGTCGCTTTTGGAAAAACAGCAAACGTCCGGTGCTGGGGCTGGATATCGATCCCCGCCATCGTCCCATGGTCGTCGCTGACAATACCAAAATGCCCTTCCGGGATGGTTATTTCGATGTCGTGGTGTATGACCCGCCACATATCCCGAATCAAGGCAAAGACAACCAGAAAGACTTCGGCACACGGTTCGGGCTGGTGCTCCGCTCGTCAAAGGAAAACCATTACACCTTTTCGCACACGTTCCCGCCGTTTGCGAAAGAGGCCCATCGGGTCCTGAAGACGGAGGGCATCTTGCTCTGTAAATTGACCGACTACGTACATCATCATCGGTATCAGTGGGCACACATCGAGTTCATAAATGCTGCGTGTCAGGTGGGCTTTACGCCGTGCGACTGCATCGTCAAAATACGAAAAGGGCCAATTATTGACCCGAAGTGGAAGACTGCCCATCACACAAGAAGGCAGCACTGTTTCTGGCTGGTGTTTCGTAAGTCAAAAAAATGCGAATAGCGGTCAGCGAACCATCCAAAGATGCCCAAGACTGGCAAGCCGGCTAATACGACCGACGATGTCGGGCTCCGTTTGCGCGCGCCAAGCCCGACCCGCCAAAGTGCAGTTCCATCAATTGCTTGTCGCCGCACGAAAGCAGTGGTTCGTGGATGCGCTATCCGAAGCGCTGGCGCATCTAGACCAGAAGGCAGTTAAGGAACAACTCGATCAATACGCTCCTGGGGATGCACAGAAAATCCTTGCGGCTGCTGGCGTGAGGGACGAACACGTCTTCCCGGTCCCCGTCGTTATCGAAAAGAAGCCTTCGCTTGTGGGATATTATCGCTTGCTCTTGGGTTCCCCTCAGAAGACATTTTATGCCGGACCAACCGGCATGGGTCGGTTCAAGAGCATGGAAGAGAGAAACACGATCGATAACAAGCAAGTAATCCTGGTGCCCGCCTTCTGCCGCGCGATGGCAGAGCCTTTGGCCGAGCTAGTGCGCCAGATACCGAGCATCAGCCAACGCGACCTTCAAGAACTGCAACTTCTCACGTTGGGCTCTAAGTTCCAGGGAGCCAACAACACGCAGATAGGAAAAGCAGCGATGCAGGGCGTATTCGTTGCCATAGCTGCGATTGTCGATAAGTATGTGATTGACAAGAAAGACAAGAAACTCACCTTGAAAAACGCGTCAGACCGCACGGTCGTCATCACCATGTCCCATGATCCAGATGTGTGCGTGAGGGAACTAATGGCCGATGGTATGACGAACAACACAGTGGCCATCGAAGTCAAAGGTGGGACAGATGCCAGCAATGCTCACAATCGAGCCGGTGAAGCGGAAAAGTCCCATCGGAAGGCCAAACAGCAAGGATTCAAAGACTTTTGGACGTTAATCTCTAAGAAGGGCGTGGCGCTGTCAAAACTTCAAAGAGGTTCGCCGACCACAAACGAATGGTTCGACGTGACCGAATTGCTTACACAGAAAGGACCGGACTGGGAAAACTTCCGGCAGAAATTATCGCTAGCAGTCGGAATACCCGTGGCCGAGGTTTAAACGACTCTTCGACACTGCAATAGCCACGCACTGCAACTCCCTCCAGTTTGTGGTAGAAAATACTGTAATGCCAAGTAAGAAATAATGAACGCCTTTGGCAGTCCTAGTCCGCGAAAATCAGGTGCGCCGTGCTGAGGGCAACCTTTATAGCCCTGTCCGAGAGCCGGTCCCTCCGCGCCGTCGCCGAACGCTCCCGCCTTGGCCAGCGCGTTTCCACCCGCTTCGTAGCCGGCAAAGAGGTCGCCGACGCCATTCGCGCGGCCGCCGCCATGAATCAAATCGGCGCCAGCGTCTCCATCGACAATCTGGGCGAAAACGTCACCAACGCCGACGAAGCCCGCGCCAGCGCCCAGCTTTATCACCAGTTGCTCGATGAAATCGCCGCCGACAAGCTGAACGCAAATGTCAGCCTCAAGCTCACGCACATGGGCCTGGACGTCGACCAGACCATGGCGTACGAAAACGTGCGCGGACTGGTCGCCAAAGCGGCCAGCATGTCACCGAAGAATTTTGTTCGCGTCGATATGGAAGGATCGCCCTACACCCAGCGTACCCTCGCCTTCGTTCATGAGCTCCACCGGGTTCCAGGGTACGAGGACAGCGTCGGCACGGTGATCCAGTCCTACATGCGCAGCGCCGAGGCCGACATCGACAAGCTGCTCGCCGAGCGCATCCGCATCCGCCTCTGCAAAGGCGCCTACAAAGAGCCCGAAGACATAGCCTTCCAGAAAAAGTCCGAAGTTGACGCCAGCTACGTGAAGCTGATGAAAGTCCTGATGAAGAGTGGCGTCTACCATGGCTTAGCGACCCATGACGAGACCATTATCAAGGAAGCCAAGGCCTTCGCCACGCGCGAAAACATTCCGCGCAATGCGTTTGAATTCCAAATGTTGCACGGCATCCGCCGCGACCTGCAGCAGAGCTTGGTGAAAGATGGCTGGGGCATGCGCGTCTACATCCCCTTCGGCACCGAGTGGTATCCCTACTTCATGCGGCGCCTGGCAGAACGCCCGGCCAATGTACTGTTCATAGCAAAGAACCTTCTGCGGCCGTAAGTCCAGCGGCATCAATTAAATAGTGGAGAGCAGGGCGTCCCCGCCCAGCCAGACGAAAAGCCAGCCGCTCAACCATCCCACGCCGGCCCACGGGCGAAGTTCCATTTTTTTCCAAAAAAGTGAAGGGGATTGCCGAGCATTCTCGTTCTATCAGCAGGAAGCCAACTTGGATTGGATTCAGAGCCTGCCCCCTCGGCGATGTGCTTGTGTCCATCTGGGTACAAAGGGTCCGTGGCTCGCGACGTTTCTGCATCGAGACTCCGGTTTCCACTTCAAATCCTCTGCGTCGCCACGGGGAAGGGCGACGCGGAGGTTTTTTTGTTTGTGCGCCTTGCTCGTGTGGGGACGCGCGTCCCGCGAGCCTGCCCTGTCTTTGCCGAAGCCCCGAGCGAAGCCGAGGGGGAAGTCGAAGGGTCCAAGCCGAGCACAGCTCGGCACCTGTCCGTTACCCCTCCCAAACAAACGCGTCAAACACCCTCGCAGTTTCAAATCCAATGCGCTTATAGAGCGCGATGGCCCGGTCGTTAGCCTCAGTCACCGTCAGCGAGATGAAATGAAATCCACGCCCACGCAGATTCTTGGTTGACGCCGCCAGCATAGCTTCGCCCAGCCCAGCCGACCGGTATTCGGGCAGCACGCAGACCTGGGTAATATGCCCGACATCGGGGCGCACCAGCGAGCAGAGAATAAGTCCAATCAGCGTCCGAGTACGGCGCTCGACGACAACGAAGGATGCCCCGGGATCGAAAGTCCCGCACCCGGGGAAGCGCACGATGTTGTTGAGAAAGCGCAGCGAGCCAGTGAGCGTCCGGTACTGATCGTTGATTTCGGAATCGACGTGGCCGCGATAGGCGGCGGTGATTAGCGCGGCGGCGGATTGGTATTCCTGCTCCGACCACGGACGAATCTCGAACTGCGCGGGCAGCGAAGGCGAAGTTTGCGGATGCTTGCCAATCTCAAAATTCATGAAGACGCGAGGATGCCGGCTGAAACCTTGCTGCAGAAACGGCCGCGCAACTTCTCCGGTATGGTGCGCCAGCAACTGCGCCTCCACGCGATGAATGCCGGGCGATTGCTGCAGGGTTTCGATGACGTGAGTCAGCAGTCGTTCTTCGACCTCGTGACGGCCGACCTCGTGACGATCGGGACTGCGGCCAGAGTCGCGGACAGATTCACGGACAGATTCACGGACAAAGAGGTCTCCGATGACGCCCTTGCTCTGTTCGTAAACAAAGAAGGAGTAACCGAAAATGCTGCCGCGCTCAATCGCGGCGTACCCGGGGAGAATCTTCGCATCCATGTAGCGCAGGATCATCTCGGCGGAGGTGGCGTAGTCCCACGAGAGCAGCCGCCCCCACATGGCGATCTCATCTTCCAGCAGCGGGCGAAGGTCGGCGGAAGAGAAATGTCGGAGATCGAGAATTTCCATAAAGAAGGTCTTAGGTCTCAGGTGTCAGGTCCCAGGAAACAAAGGCCCGAGGTCCTGTGGCTAGCCTAGAGTCTGGGGCCCAAGACCTGACACCTAACACCTAAGACCTGACACCTTTCATTTTCCCACCCAATACAGATCCAACTTCTGCGCCGGGATGCTGGTTAAGTATGATACCCGGCGTCCGGGAACGAGTTGCGCGACTTGTAATTGCGTGCCTTGTGCGGCCACCAGAACATGACCCGCAGCCGGAACATTCCCGCCTTCGTAGGATTCGGCCGGACGATTGAGATAAAACTCCAGGCCGTATTCCTGCACTCGACTGATGTGATAAAAAGCGATCGGGACAGATTCATGCGAAAAAGCCTGAATGCTTTCGGCAATAGGGCGCGCAGATTGAGTGGCGTCGATCACGGGCGCGGCGAAACGAATGACCACGGCCACGCTGACGACGACGGCAAACAGAGTGGCGCGGCTCAACAGGCGCAATCCGGCGCGGGAGACGAGCGCGGCGCTGATGCCAATTGCAAACACGCCGGCAACGACCGCAGCAACCCAGGTTCCGCTTCCCCACACCAAGCGGTGATTCATCGCAACTGATGCGGCGGAGAGCGCAGCAAAGATCAGCAGTCCGCAGAGAATTCCATGAGCGGCGGCGAACGGAAACGAAAACTCCCGCGGCCTCCCCGAGACCTCAGTGTCCTCCGCGTTGAAGCGCTTGACGCCGCGGGAAGCCAGATATTCGGCAACCAGCAATGCTCCAGCGGGAACAGCGGGCAAGATATAGCCGGGCAACTTGGATTGGGAAACGCTGAAAAACAGAATGGGCACGAGCATCCAGATAAGAAGAAATAGCGCCCACGAATCCTCCGGGGTGAGGAAAGCCGGCTTGCCCTCCGCCCACATCAGGCGAACGCGTTCAGCGACAGCGAGGACGAGCACAAACGTCCAAGGCATCACGGCCAGCATGAAGACAGGCAGGTAAAACCAGAAAGGCTGGGGGTGGTGATAGATATTCTGCGAGAAGCGCGCAAAATTGTGTTCCAGGATGAAGACGCGGAAGAACTCCGGATTGCGCAATTGAACGGCGACGTACCAGGGCAACGTGACGGCAAGATAGATGGCGATGCCGGGGATCCAGAGTGTGCGCACGATCGCAAGCCAGTCACGTCTCGCGGCAACGAAAAGAAAGAGGATGACAGCGGACAAGGCAGGCGCAACCGGCCCTTTGGCTAACGTTCCAAGTGCCAGAAAAACATAAAAGGCGGCAAGATAAATGCGCAGGTGGTTTTCGTACCAGGCGTACCACCCGAGCAATGCAATGGCAAAGCAGGCAGCGAGCGGCATGTCGGTCGCGGCGGCGTGAGCAAATCCAACTACACCGGCGCAACTGGCCATGATCAAAGCGCCATCGAGTTCACTGCCGGCGCGGAAGCGACGTTGGAAAAAATAGATCGCGGCGATGAGCACGGCAGCATCGAACGCAGCGGGCAGCCGCGCAGCCCGGTCGCTGACGCCGAAAACACGGAACGATAGCATCGCCTCCCAGTAATAAAGCACCGGCTTTTCGAGCCAAGGTTTGCCCTGCAGCGTGGGCGTAACCCAATCGGAGCGCTCCAGCATTTCGCGCGCCACTTGTGCGTAGCGCGGCTCGTCTGCGCCGAGCAGGCCGAAAGCCCCGAGGCCATAGAAGAAAAGGAACCCGCAGAACGCCACCAGCAGCAACCGGTCGGTGCGATTTCGCGGATTTGTCCGCGGGTTCGCTCTTTGACCCGTTAGTTGCGCATTCGTCAGTTGCGGATTCATCGGTCGCAGATCCATTCGTCGCGTGCGTCAGCTCGTCGATGCGTTCGTGTTCATGGTTACCGGTTCTACGAGCAACCGCTCGACAATTCGGGACACGGCGACAGCTAGAGGCCCGTCGATCGAACACCCGCTGGCGCATTTGTGGCCGCCGCCACCGAAATGCTCGGCCACGCTGGAGACGTTCACTTCTCCTTTGCTGCGGAGGCTGATGCGATACCGGTGATCGGGTAGCTCGCGAAAAAAAATCGCCACCTGCACGTCGGCCATGGAGAGCGCGTAGTTGACCAGGCCCTCGCAATCTTCTTCGCGGGCGCCAAAGCGCTGCATCTGTTCCTGCGTCACCCAAATCCAGGCCAGCGGCCCTTCGCGATGCAAATTGGAAAGCGCGGCGCCCAGCAGCCGGAGTTTGGCCGTCGAATGCCCGAAGTAAATGTGGCGCGCGCAAAGCGCCGGGTCGGCTCCCGCCAGTACCAGTTCGCGAGCGACCGTGAAAGTGTGCTCGTTCGTGCCCTCGAACATGAAGGATCCCGTGTCCGTCATCAGCGCCGTGTAAAGGCAGGTCGCAATGTCGCGATCGACCGGGACGCACGCCAGGCGCGCCAAGCGGTAAACCAACTCGGCGGTCGCCATCACCGTCGAATCGATCCAGTTGACATTGGCGAAATTGCGGCCGCTGGCATGATGGTCAATGTTGATGAGGAAACATTTTTCCAGGCCATCCAGCAGCGTGCGCTTGATGCTGTCGCATTCGAGCAGGATGACGGCATAGTCCGAGAAAGCGCCCGAGAGAGCGTCCGAGAAAGCGCTCGCCGGGACGGCATCAGCCTGCACCACGCGATCCGCGAAAGGAAGGTTCTGATAAATCCGGGGAACGCCGTCGTGCATGACGACTTCGGCATCTTTGCCCATGATGCGCAGGATCTGGCCACAGGCGAGCGCAGAGCCGATGCCGTCTCCGTCCGGCCGGGCGTGCGAGGTCACCACAAAGCGGCGACGAGCCCGAATTTCCTGTAGAACCCGCTCTAGCATGAGTTGCTCTCGGCTCTTGCCTATCGAGTTCTCAGTTCCCAGTTCTCAGTTCTCAGCGAGAAGCACTAGGGCACTTACTGAGAACTGAGAACCGAGAACTGAGAACTCTCTTTAGGGGCCCGGCTCAGCCCGTTTGCGAGCGCGTTTTTTCGCCCGGCCCAGAAGCTCCTCGACCCGGCTCTCCAATTCATCGGCACGATCGATCTGAAAATAAAGTTCCGGAGGCCGCCGCAGACGCAGCCGTTCCGCCAGTTCATGCCGCACATAATTTCGAGCGGCAGCCAGCCCTTCGAGCGTGCGCTCGGCCTCCACCTCATCGCCCGCCACGCTGACCATGATGCGAGCCGATCGCGCGTCCTCGGCCATGACCACCGAGCTGACACGAGCCAACCCGATCCGAGGATCGCCCAGTTCGCCTTCAAGGATGGTTTCGATCTCCTCCCGAATGGCCTCGCTCAGCCGTCCGCGATGATATTTCTGTCCGCGATGCTCCAAGCCCCACCTCGAATGGAGGAAAACTCGTAAGAATATCAGAAAGATAAAGACTAAAGATGAGGTCCCCTGAAGAATTTCACGATCCTGGGTAGTCTCCTAATTTGCCTCTCTTCACCACGGAGTCACCGAGTCACGGAAACAACCTTGAACCTGCAAAAGCCAGAAGGAGAAGGTTCTGCCAAGCGGTTGGGGTTCTCCGTGTCTCCGTGACTCCGTGGTGAAGAAACTAAATCAGGACACCACTCGATCCTGAAAACCCGGATCCACACCGGTTCGGGGAAGGACGCGCCCTCACAAAAACTCCACAAACGAGTCCGTAACTTCGGCGCCCGCATTGTTGGCGATGCGGGTAGCGGCGCGCTCCACATTTTTCATCAGTCCGTCCAGATAATCGCGAGAGTGAGAAACGCTGACCACGCCGATGCTCGCCTGATTCCAGAGCGGGCTGGGGTCAAGTTCGGCGACCCCAACATTGAATGAAGCGCGCAATCGGTCCTTGAGGCTGCGCGTAACCTGCCGCTTGTCCTTAAGCGAGTGCGCCCCTTCAATGCGGAGTTCAAGCGTGAGAAATGCGATCATGGGCAATATAAATGTACACGCTAACTAAAAGAATCCGTTGCCCCAACCAACCTGAGAATGGCCACCCATCCCAACCCAAGCAGGGCAGGCGCCGTCCAGTAATGTCTTGAGCCACAATAGCTTATCGGAATCAAGCCAACCAATAGGACGCCCCGGCCGAACTTTTCAGCCCTTTCCCCCACTTCTGTGCTATACTAAGAATCGCTAAAGACTCACAAGCAGTTGAAGGTCGGTACCGCCAACCAGCGTCACCCCACTTCTACAGCAGCGAATCTTCTCAGCACATTTCAAGAAACAAGAAAAAGGAACATCAATGGCAGAACAAGGAACAGTGAAGTGGTTTAACGACGCCAAGGGCTACGGCTTTATCAGCCGTCAGAATGGCGAAGACGTTTTCGTGCATTTCTCCGCTATTCAAGCTGGCGGCTTCAAGAGCCTGCAAGAAGGGCAAACCGTGCAGTTCGACGTGACCAAGGGCCCCAAAGGCTGGCAAGCGGAGAACGTTACCGCTGTCTAGGTAGCGACAACGATCTCTACGTAACAACGGTGCCCGGGATGCGCAAGCATCCCGGGCATTTTTGCGTCTGGGATTATTGCATGTGCGCACAGTTCTGAAGAAGCTCCTGAGGAAATCAGGGCTGCAGTGGTAATTGATAAGCGATAAGCGATTATTAGAAGAGACCAAACCTCGTATCGTAAGCTAAGATGTGGCAAGGAGCAGGATTCCATGCACCGCCTGATTGACGAGAAGCGTGAGGAATTGGAGCGCGTGTGCCGCCGCCGCCGCGTGCATCGTATCGAGCTTTTCGGCTCTGCTGCCGGGCCGAACTTCAACTCCGAAGATAGCGATCTGGACTTTTTGGTGACATTCCAAGAGCTGGATCCCGATCAGTACGCCGACACCTACTTCGGTCTGCTGGAAGATCTGCAAGCGCTGTTTCAACGCCCAGTCGACCTAGTAGTCGCCTCCGCCATTCAGAACCCGTATTTCCGCCAGACCGTCGAGTCCACCCGAACACTCGTCTATGCGGATTGAGTCAAAGAAATATCTCTACGACATTGCGCGCGCAGCCAAACTGGCCCTTAGTTTCATCGCCGACAAGAGCTTCGTGGATTACAGCGCAGACCCCATGTTGCGCTCGGCGGTAGAGAGGCAGTTGGAAATCGTCGGAGAGGCGCTTGCCCAACTAGCCAGGACCGATCTAGCGGTGGCCTCGCAGATCGGCGAATATCAGCGCATCATCGCCTTCCGAAACATTCTCATCCACGGCTATGCCGAAATCGATCACCGGATAGTCTGGAATGTATTGGAACTCAAACTGCCGGTCGTCCTCCGCCAAGCCAGCAACTTGCTCGGTACCGAAGAGCAAAGCGCACATAGCGAATAGCAACAACGATCTCTAAGTAAAAACAAGGTGCCCGGGTGCGCAAGCCTCCCGGGCATTCTTGCGTCTGCACGCGTAGAGCGGACACTCCTGTCCGCTGCCTTTGACGTTGACCTTGCCTTTGATTTTTGTCTAACCAACCAAGTCGGGGGTGCCCCACTTCTCGCGCCTTTCGAGAAGTGGGCCGCCGGACAGCCGACACCGGAGAGGGTTTTCCACTTCTGCACCGCCACGACGAGATCCGTCCTCTCACGCAGAAATTCGGCAATCGCCTCTTTACACACCCACGCGTTGGGCTATGATGCAATCATAGTGTTGAGCGCTTCGAACAAGTCGGCATTGCTTGCGTACCAAAACCTCGCGGCATCACAGGTGGTGATCGACGCAAACGTCCTTCTCGCGCTTGAGAACTGGAAAACGGGCGTAGAAAAACTGATCACCGAAACCTCTGCCCACCTCGAACAGATTGCGGAACTAGCGTTTCCCCCTTCATTAACCTACGACCTTGAGTATTCCGTGACTGCACTGGTAGCGCCACAAGCCACGATCGAGGAGATAAATCTGTCTCGATGGCAGCGAGAAGCTTCAAACCGAATCATCACCGTTGTACCAGGGCCTGACACAACGGGATGGTTCGGAGACACGACGTCTCAAATGGGGGATCTCGGCCGTACCTTGTGGCCGCCCGCCGGCGACCCGATCGACTGCCGGATGCCGACAGATATTGCTTCCGCCTTCAACCCGCCCGGATATTATGCATTTGTCGGCACCGACTCTGAGACTGTGAGTACCTTCGTTTTCTTGCCCTGGTTCTTGCTCCTGCGTGAAATTTCCGAATATCAGGAACTGCTCGGGGTCGTAGTAACCGCTATCGCGACGTTGCTCTCGCGACTACGGTCGATTGCTGTGTCCCACGCCATTGCGGTCTGCCAACGCAGCTTCTTTACCCACCACGGTGCGCACCCCCCGGAGAACCGCTCCCAAAGCCACTTGGGGCCGTTTTCGGGAAGGGTGTTCCAGACCCAAGTCGCCGCGTAAGTACACAAAAAACCCTCCCGGAAAGGGATGGGTTATGGAACCCAACTACACAACTGAGTTTGAATCAAGCCGCATAATGCCGCGGCCACTTCGTGTTAACAACATAGCCCGCCGCCTCGGGAGATCAGAGCGGCGAGTACGACAGCTGGCAAAGTCGGGGAAGCTGCCTGCCTTTAAGATCGATGGCAAGAGCTGGGGCTCCTGGCCATCCGACGTTGATGCCTACAAGCAACTGCTGGAGTCGCGCGATGCCGACCGTTGCTAACGTTTGGCTCGTGTCGGGCTCCGCCCGAATGACACTTTCTGTCGCTCCCATCATCCCTAACTGCAGGGTATAAGGTGCGAATCGGCCGCGGCAAGACGACTGAAAAAACGAAGGTAACCAGACCTCCGTAATTTTGTAAATAGCACAAGTGGCCGTATCTTGTGGATGTAAGTTAGGGTTTGATGGCGATTGTTTCCGGGTTTGGGGGTATCTTACCGGTTCAATACGGAATATTCCGGAAAGATACGTGCTCCGCATTCAGCATTGAGTCTGGCTCAAACCGGAGTGGTGGGGATAATGAAAAAACAACGACAGAAGGAGTTCGACGATTGGTTCGAGTTGGCAGACAAAGTGACGCACCAATGCGGCCTTTTGCTCATGATGTGGATTGGGCTAATTTTCGCCCTCGTCAGCACTACCGTCGTCTCGCTGCTCGGAGTACAAGAACTGCTGCGAAGGTTGGCCCATTGATCCACACAACCCTCGGGCGCAGCCGCCATCAGGCGCGCATAGCTTCTGAGATTACGTCGATCGCCGCTACAGTGCAGGCGAATCCGAGGGCCCGATAGCTCTCAAACTGCGACTCGTCGAAGAACTGGTCCACGGTCGACTGGTGCGGAAAGCTCGCATGCTGTCTGGCGTAGGCGAGCACGTCCTGCGGCAGCTTCGGGATCAGGCAAGGCTTCAGATAGATCAATGTACCGCTGGGTTGAGCATCGCCTGGGTAGTAGATGTCTCCCCGGAAAAATGGCTCGTCCGCATTCCGGCCGGCATGGCTAACGTCAATCTTGATCTCGGTTCGAAAATCCACACGGCATTTTTCCACAACACTCGCCAGATCCCCGCAGACGTAATCGGGGTCCGCTCCGGCGTCCACCGAAATGATAAGACGGCATCGGCGACGCACCAGTTCGTATACTCCGAGGTTGTCGAAGTGTCCTCCGTCCGATAGATACACTTCCGCGCCGTCGTCGTTGGTGCTGCCCGTCAGTTCGCTCATCAGGGCGCGCCACGACGACCTGGGATACCCGCTTTCCCAGTCTTTCTTATGTCGCGGGTTGCCCAACCAAAATCCCAAACGCGCCCCAAAAACCGTCAGCAGGAACGACATCGGGCCGGTGCTGTAATGACCCATATTGGGACTGACGGCGGCGCCGGAGATGGCCATGGCGGAGCCCAGGCGTGCGCCCGGGTACAAAGAATTCCACGAACAGTGTTTGGTGAGGCGGTAAGCGCTGGCCGTGGTCTTGGTCTGGCCGGCGGCCGGAACCTTGGCCTCGGCCGAGATCGGAGTGCCCGTCTTCGGATCCGACGGTTGTTGATCGTCCTGATAATCGAATCCGGAGTAGAGCGGCGTAAAAGCGAAGGAACGTGCCTTTCGCGCCTGCAACGCGAGTTCTTTCCCCTTCACCACGTTCAGGGTGCAGTTCAAGATGTGAAATGGCGCTCCGAGCAGCAACAGCCAGTGCAGAAAAATGTTGTCTTTTTCGTCGAACCCCGTGAACATCTGGGGTTTGCGCCACGGGTTGGTGGCCCCGAGATAGCAACGCACAATGCGATTGCGATAGGCGCAGTGCAAGGAAAATTCGTTGACGTCCACGCGCGCCCCCAGCAGGCGCGAGAGCCCGTAGAGCAAGAGGGCAAATACCGCCAGTTGCAGCCATGGCGCGTTCGGGCCGTGGACCAGATTCGCGTTCATGATCCGCGGCTCAATCTTGTAGAGCACACATGACAACAGGATGATGAGGCCAACCGCAAAGACCGTAGGCGCCACACGCACCATCAGATCATCCAGGGAACTGCCCGAGGATTCCGTGGGGCCGCCCGTCCGCGCACTTTTGGCCACGAACAGGCCCCTCAGAGTTACCCCAATCCACCCCGTCACCGCGCCCGTGATTCCCAAGCTCCCGAGCGTCTTGATTAGCAGGTTGAACCCGTGATGATCGCCCCACAGCCAGTGCCACAGATGAACCAGCCATCCGGGAACGAACAACGTAACCAGGCAGATCGCGAACCAGTAGATCGCAATTCCAACCACCAAGCCGCCCATGCGCGCCCACCACTCACGCACCGAATCCCGAAAGGCGCGCCCGATGAGTCCCACATGGATGACTCCGACCACCAGCACCATCGCGGTGCCCAACGGAACTCCAAAGGTCAGCAGGTCTTGGGCATCATCCGGCCAGCGGGCAAAAATATGGCTGCCCACCAGAACTGAGGTTCCGGCAACCAGGCCCGCAAGAGTCGCCCAGATGGCCGGCGACCAGCGGGTCGCTGCGAGGACGCGCTCACTCGGAGTAACTGACGGCGGCGGCGGAATCGCCGAGCCAGTTTCGTGGACGCGTTCGGGGACGGGACTTGCCGGCTGCGGCGTCAGTAGGATGGCGACGACCCACAGAACGAAGAAAATCGCCGCGACCACTCCGATCACCAGCAACCGGCCACTCCAACTGCTCTGCAGCAGAATCGTGCCCCACTCCACCTTCCCCGTCACCATCTGCCACAGCACGTAGGCGCTGAGGAAGCAGAACAACACATGCGGAGCGGCGACCTTGTACAAGACTCCGGCGGGGGAGTCGTAGGTTTTCGGGTTCAAGTTACGCGCGATGTGATAGCAGATCCAGATGAGCGATAGAATCGCCAGCCCCACCGACACCTCCACCGCATAATCGCCCGCCCACTGTTCCATGGCCAGCGACAGAATTCGCGGCACCGCCAACCATGCCATCAGGGCGGAGACGAGGATGATCTGGTTCAGCATCACGTTGCGGACGTAGGTGCCGGCAAATGCCAGCGTGTCACCGGACAAGACGCCCATCCGCGGCGTCAGATAGTTGCTGTACTTGCGCAGAAACTGCACCTGCCGCGGCTCCGGAGGGTCGCCGATGTGGTGCGGTTGTTCGTTCAGCTCCCTTTCGATTTCCACGATCTGATTGTTGTAGCCGCGCAGATGATGCATCAGCTTCGGCTCCGTATGTACACCAGGATTGTGCGGATCCGCGGCCAGCTCCTTTTCCATCTCCGCGATCTCGCGATGCGGAGATTGCTCGCGGAAGTAGTAAGCCCACGAACTGAGCCACGAACCGATGTATCCCCCACCGGAAACCGTAGAAAGATAATCCACCAGCCGCAGCAATTGCCGGCTAGCCAACCCCTGAATGACGCCAAGGCAGAAGGTGGCGCTGCGGATGCCGCCGCCCGAAAACGCCAAACCAATCAGATCGCGATCCAGGGGCCGTTGCGGCTCGCTCCCATCCAGTCCGCCGAGTGCCTCATCCAGGGCCTTGACCTCAGTTTCCCGATGAGGCGTCTTCACCTGGCGTTTACGGCGAGAGTCATGGATCTCGTGAAGCTCCAGCGGAAACACCTCCGCGAA
>JBEKXC010000061.1:0-22579 GCA_049512435.1 Terriglobales bacterium
AAACAATCGACGAATAACGAATCGCCCCAGTCCGAAAATTGTTCAGAACATCCTGCTTGGTGAAGGCCTCGCCTGCCTCGTTGTACTGCACGTAGTCGTCAGCAAGAATCTGCGCCAGCACGGCGAGATCGGCACTCATCAGCGCTTGGTCTCCGGCTTCATGCAGCGCCAGGATCTGCTGTTCGTCATCCTGCGTCTCACTCTTCTCAATCGGCATTCTTCGCACGTTCTCCTGTAGAGACGCGGCTTGCCGCGTCTTGGTCACCTTCTCCATCTTCCACAAATGGTAATCTCACGCTAGGACTTAAAACTGGCATGGGATTTCTGAGCTACCTTCTCTATCCGTGGGGCATCATCCTCCAGGGATTGGCGATCGTCCACTTCATCCGGCGGCGGCCGGATACCTATTGGATTTTTATCATCCTGTTTCTCGGTCCGCTCGGCGCGATCATCTATCTCGCTGTCGAGGCGCTTCCTGACATTGGGTTGCTGGGCCAATCTTTCAAAGTCTTTCCGCGCCGCAAGCGCATTGGCGAACTGGAAGCTGCGATTCGCGATAATCCGTCAGCTGGAAACTATGAAGAACTCGGAGGGCTTTACATGGACGACGGCCAACTTCAGTTGGCACGCGCCGCGTTCGACAAAGCCATTGCTGCGCGCGCCGATACGCTTGATCCCTTTTACCGGCGCGGAGTTTGCGCCATCTTGTTAGGCGACGCTGCAGCCGCATTACCGGACCTGGAACGGGTGGTCGGCAAAGAGCCCGACTACGATTTCCAGCGCGCCGCCGGCTTGCTTGCCCACGCCTACGCGCAGACCGGACAAAAAGAAAAAGCCGAGGCGCTGTTCCGGAAGGTGACGGTCACTTCTACGTTGTCAGAGACTTACTTGAATTTCGCGGAACTGCTGGCGTCCGAAGGTCGCAACGCCGAGGCTCGCGAATGGGCGCAGAAGGTGCTCGATAAGAAACCCACCATGCCGGGCTACCTGCGGCGGCGGGAGCGGCCTTGGTTCCGGCGGGCGAATGAGATGCTGAAACGAGTCGGTTCTTAAGACGTCAGCCAAGTGCCAAGAGCCAAGGTGCTATCCTTCAACCGATGCGAATTTCCTACTTCGAATGCACCCGGTGCGGAGAGCATCTCTCCGCCGACCACCCGCAGAATGTCTGCCCTAAAGATGGCGGAGTGCTTTTCGTCCGCTACGATCTTGCCAGTCTGAAAGGGAAGCTGCGGCGGGAAGACTTATCTGATCGCGTGGCTAGCATGTGGCGTTATGCCGAAGTTCTCCCAGATGCTGCGCCCGTGACGCTTGGCGAGGGATTCACGCCGATGCTTCCCAGCCGCGAGTTTGCCAATGTCTACATCAAAGACGAAGGTCTGAATCCAACCGGATCGTTCAAAGCGCGCGGTATGTCTGCCGCGGTGACCATGGCAAAGCATTATGGTCTGAAGAAGCTGGCCGCTCCATCTGCCGGAAATGCCGGTGGCGCGCTGGCGGCGTACGCGGCGGCGGCGAGCATCGAGGCGCATATCTTCATGCCGAAAGATGTGCCTCTGGCGAATCGCATGGAATGCGACTATTACGGCGCCCACGTCACGCTGGTTGACGGCCTGATCAGCGATTGCGGCCGCATGGTGGCCGAGCGCACGAACAAAGACTGGTCGTCGAAGAATACCGACGGATGGTTCGATGTTTCGACGCTCAAAGAACCTTTCCGCGTCGAAGGCAAGAAGACGATGGGCTACGAGGTTGCTGAGCAGATGAACTGGAAACTTCCGCAGGGCATCATCTATCCGACCGGGGGTGGGGTGGGCTTGATCGGCATGTGGAAGGCGTTCGATGAATTGGAGGAGCTGGGCTGGATCGATCGGGAGCGCCCGAAAATGGTTACCGTGCAGGCGGCTGGCTGCGCGCCGATTGTCAAGGCCTGGGAAGCAGGAAAGAATTCTTCAGGAGTATGGAGCAGCGAAATGTGGGCCGATGCCGCGACCTTTGCCGCCGGCCTGCGCGTCCCCAAAGCTTATGGCGATTATCTGATTCTTGACATCCTGGAAAAGAGCCACGGCACTGCGATCGCGGCGACAGACGAAGAAATTCTTGCGGCCGTGCGGCACTGGGCTAGCGTGGAAGGCGTATTTCCCGCACCCGAAGGAGCCGCATCGCTCGTTGCCTATCAGAAGCTGCGCGCCAGCGGCTTTTTCAGTGCGGAAGATAAGGTCGTGCTTTTTAACACCGGAACGGCGTACAAGTATCTTGACATGATTGCAGCACAAGAAAAGAAGGCGCGGCCGGAGACTTCGGCCGCGCGCAACATTGGCGGCAACATTGGCGGAATCATTGGTCCGTACTGAGGGTCCGTACTGAAGGCCCGTACTGAAGTCTCGTGGACAGCGGCGATGGGTTTCCCTTTCCAACGCGATCCTCTGCAGCGACAGCGCGAGCAGATGGTTCGCACGCAACTCGCAGAGCGCGGGATCCGCGACCTGCGCGTGCTCGATGCCATGCAGATCGTGCCGAGGCACGAGTTTGTTTTCGAGACCTTCCGGCAGGACGCCTACGAAGATCACCCGCTGCCGATTGGCGAGGGGCAGACCATTTCTCAGCCTTACATCGTGGCCGTGATGCTTGAGTATCTCGCTCTTCACGCCACGGATCGCGTCCTCGAAGTCGGTACCGGTTCCGGCTACGTGACGGCGTTGCTTTCGCTGCTCGCGGCCGAAGTGTATTCGGTGGAGCGCCACGCGCAGCTCGCGGCCTCAGCGGAAAGTACGCTTCATCGGCTGGAATATCGCAACGTGAAAATCAGAGTCGGCGATGGCAGCCAGGGTTGGGCGGAGTACGCGCCGTTCGATGCCATTCTTGTTTCTGCCGCCACTCCCGAGATGCCGCCAGCTTTGTTCGCGCAGTTAGGGGACGGCGGACGCATGATGGTGCCGATCGGCCCGCCCTCCAGCCAAGAATTGCAATTGATCCGCAAGGTCAGGGGACAGCCCGAGGTCACGATTCTCGAAGGTTGCAGGTTTGTGCCGCTGGTATCGTGATCGCGTGGTGAGTCGCTGCTTTACAATTGCGTGGTGGCTTTTTTCCGCAATCTGAAGATCACGCTGGAGATGATCAAGTGGGAACACTCGATCTTCGCGCTCCCGTTTGCGCTCTGCGGAGCCATGCTGGCCGCCGGAGGCCTGCCGGCGTGGAGGCAACTGGCATGGATTGTCGTGGCCATGGTTTCGGCGCGGTCCGCCGCCATGGCCTTCAATCGGCTGGCCGACGCCTCGATTGATGCGGCCAATCCTCGCACTGCTACTCGCGCGCTTCCGGTCGGACAGTTGACGCCGTCGTTTGTTAGTGCGTTCGTTCTGGTCTCGTGCGGAATTTTTGTTCTCGCCGCATCCCAGTTGAACCGTTTGACGCTGCTGCTTTCTCCGGTGGCTCTGGCGGTGATCCTTCTTTATTCCTATAGCAAGCGATTCACGCGCTGGTCGCATCTGTTTCTCGGCTTCGCGCTCGGCATTGCTCCGGCGGCCGCTTGGATCGCGGTTCGTGGGTCGCTCGATCCGCGGATACTGCTGCTTACTGCGGCGGTGACATTCTGGGTGGGAGGATTCGACGTGATCTATGCCTGTCAGGATCATGACTACGACCGCAGCCATGGCTTGCACTCCCTGCCGCGTTATCTCGGGATTCGGAACGCGCTTGTCATCGCCCGTTTATTTCACATCGTGATGCTTGGGTTGCTGATTGCGCTGGTCGTTTCTTTTGGGTTAGGTAAGCTGGCGATTGCGGGAGTGCTTGCTGTGGCTGCGCTTTTGCTCTATGAGCACATGCTTGTTCGTCACGATGATTTGAGTAAGCTGAATGCGGCGTTTTTCACCATGAATGGAGTGATTTCGGTGGTGTTCTTCTTCTTTGTCGCCGGAGATTTGCTGCAGAGGCGTTAGTTTGGTGGGGGCCGCTTTGCGCTTTGCCCATCGGAAGGCTAGAACACCGGCCTTCCGTTCCTCAGGGACCATCGAGCGCATTGCGTGCTCCCCGCCGCACTGCCTTGTGTGTCAGTATCGGAAGCCCGACGCATGCGGCGAGGAAGAACCACTCCAGAAGCCACAGTGCAAACTTGGAATACCAGTGATCGGTGTATACATCGGTCGGTCTGTAAGGCTGCCCATTCTCGCCGTATTCAACATCGCCACGAAGGGCTATATATCCCGAAACATAGTGTTCGCCAATTGAGTCTCTCACTTGGTCGTAGTCGAAAAGAGTCGCAAATGACAAGAGTATGGAAGCAGCTACGAAGGAGACGTTCAAACTCCTCGCTGCTGATGGATTTCCTTCCACGGCAGCGTGGGTGATGTAGTACGCAAAAATCGGCAACATGAACCACAGAGCGATGAAGCCCCAGGTGTGTGCGCGGTAAGCATCGAAAAAAATTCCTAGCAACCAGAGACTGAAGCCTATGACAAGTACCCAGACCGTGATCCCAAAGGCCTTTTTCAGTACGTAAGCTACGCCGCGGTTACGTTCGCTCAACTTATGCCGTGGGTCAGGTTGGGCTCGCTCTTTCTGGGATGTACGAGGACTCTCGGCGTGCTCTTGTAAGGTGCTCTGCGGAATGTAATTGAGCGCATTCAGTCCCTCTCGCTTAACAAACTGCTCCTCTTCGGGCGTCAATTCACCGGCTTTGAATTCTGTCGCTTGCTGCCACTCCTGTTGCTGCCGTTCGGTCATCTTCTGCAGTGCTTCGCCCAATTGCTCGAGGTCGTCCTTTGTCGGACGTTCCTTGCCTTTGCTCATGGGCACCACCATCTGTGCGCGGATACTGCAGTTGCTTGAGGCGTCCCCGCCTAGGTATGATCTCACACCGTGGCAGCAGATGACGACAAGTTCCAGCGATGGCAGAAGATTACCCTCGACCAAATGGGGTACGCGCTGAACCTCATTCTCACGTTCGCAATTGCCGGACTTGGATATTGTTTTGCGTTGCTAAAGGACAGCGAGTTCTGTCCAACGCCTACCGCTCGATCTATGTTCCTGATTTCTCTTGTTGCTCTTTCGATATGTGCTATAGCTGGCTTTACATCTATTCTCAACCGGCTTTTCGATTTTAGGATGACCGCAAGGCGGGCTGGCCAGGACCCACTGGCACCCTCGCTAGAAGAGGTGAGGCTAATCGGCAGGGCTACTTGGTGGCTGCTTTTCTTCCAGATCGTGACTTTCGCAATCGGCACGTTATTTCTCGCCATTACGTTGCTTTTGACCTACGGAAGCAAGTTGCGCTGATTTTTAAAACAGCCCACTCCCAGGTGCTCCACCGCTGTGACTTCCATCACTATCCTGCGGTATCATCAATAGCGATGCCTGCTTCGCACCCATTCCAGACCGACGATCCGCGCCTGCTCCCGATCAAAGATAAAGTTCTCGCGGGCGTGCGTCTGGACGAGGGTGACGCACTTGTCCTTTACGGGACGGGCGACATTCTGGCTGTGGGCTGGCTGGCCAACTGGGTGCGGGAGCGGATGCATGGCGACAAGGCTTACTTCAACGTCAATCGTCATATCAATCCGACGAATGTTTGCGTGGCGGCTTGCCGGTTGTGCGCTTTTGGGCGCAAGAAAGACGCTCCGGGCGCTTATACTATGGCGCTCGAAGAAGCCTTTCAGACGGCTGCTTCGGGTTACACCGAAGCGATCACTGAGTTTCATATTGTTGGCGGGCTGCATCCCGATTTGCCGTTTGAATATTTTCTTGACCTCGTTTCCGGATTGAAGGAGCGCTTTCCGCAAGTCCACATGAAGGCCTTTACCATGGTGGAAGTTGCTTACCTGGCGAAACGGGCGAAACTGACGATCCGCGAGACGCTCGAAAAAATGAAGCAGGCCGGCGTCGATTCATTGCCGGGCGGCGGCGCTGAAATTTTTGCCGACCGGGTGCGGCGCATTATCTGCGATCACAAGATTGACGGCGACCAATGGCTCGATACCGCGCGCCTCGCTCACCAGATCGGGTTGAAATCGAACGCCACCATGCTCTACGGTCACATCGAAAACGACGAAGACCGCGTCGATCACCTGCTCAAGCTGCGCGCTTTGCAGGATGAGACTGGCGGCTTCCAGACGTTTATTCCTCTCGCTTTTCATCCGGCGAACACGCCTTTGCAGCATCTTTTTACTACCACCGGCATGACCGACATCAAGCAGATTGCGGTCAGCCGCCTGGTTCTGGATAACTTTGCCCACATCAAGTCTTACTGGCAGATGATGACTCCGAAAATTGCGCAGATCTCGCTGCGCTTCGGAGCGGACGATATTGATGGGACGGTGGTCGAGGAGAAGATTTACCACGATGCGGGTGCTACCACTCCGCAGGGTTTGCGGCGGCATGACCTGGTGCGTTTGATCACGGAAGCTGGGCGCGAACCGATCGAGCGCGACACGCTCTATCGGCCGGTTACGCGGACGGAGACTTCGTTTACTGTATCGGTCTAGGCAGTCTTCCTCTCGCAGCCGTCAGACCTCAGCGGCTAAAGCCGTCGATGGCAAGACGCACCATCGCAGCGCTGAAGCGCTGCGCCACCCAAAGTCAAGCGCCACCCAAAGTCAAGTGCCACGCCGAGTTTCTTCGCGGATTGCTGAACCACGACTTTTTGCGAAGGCTGCTAGGCAATCTTGGCGAGTTTTACCTCTTCCACTCCACGCACGGAGTAATGCTGCTCGGGAACGGGGAAACCGGCGTGCGCGAAGGTATCGCGGATCAGCCGATTCGTATCGAAATACACCTGCCAATAGTGTGCGTTGTTGCAGTAAGGGCGCACAGCTAAGACTGGGCCCGCAAAGTTGAAGGTCAAGATTTCGACATCGGGAGCCGGGTCTGCCATCACGTTCGGGACCTTGGCCAACGCCGGTTTGAGCAGCGCGACTGCCGCCTGCGGGTCGACGTCGTGGGCCAATTGCGCAGTCAGTTCAACACGCCGATAGGGATTGGCGGAAAAATTCTGGATTGTGTCCCCGAATACCTTTCCGTTACCGACCATCGTCCTGACGTTGTCGGGGGTATTGATGGTGGTAGCGAACAGGCCGATTTCCTCGACCGTGCCAGTCACACCGGCAGCGGTAATGAAGTCGCCAACCTTGAAGGGCTGCAGGACCACAAGAAATGCGCCGCCCGCAAAATTCGATAACAGTCCCGACCAGGCCATGCCAATGGCGACGCCGCCCGCTGCAATCAAGGCCGCGAAGCTGGTGGTCTCAACTCCGAAGAATCCGAGGATTCCGATGACGAGCACAATGTTCAGCAAGGCCGCTACGGCGGAGTGGATGTAGCGGACGAGAGTGGAATCAACCTTCTGTCTGGTCAAGGCCTTCCCCATCATTCGAAGCGCAAGGTCAATCAGCCATCGGCCAATAATCCAGATGGCGATGGCACCCAGAACTTTCAACCCGACGGCTGTAAGCATGGCCGTTACGGTTTGCTTCATCTCGTTGAAATTCAGGTTCATACATTCTCCTTCCCGCCGCTTCCGGCGCTGCTGGCTGAGGACACATTCTACCCGCGGGTGCGGCAGTTGACTAGGCGACTTTGCCGTGGCGACCTGGCCTGCAAATAAGAGGCAAAATCATTCCACCCCCCATGGGATAGTTATTCGCTAACTCCCGCCTTCTGCGGTACTATTCCTGCTTATTCGGGGGTTAGTTGTGAGACTCGTCAAACTCTGCTTGACGGTTGGGTGTCTCCTTCTCTATTTGCATGCGAGTTTTGCTGGCGACAATCAGCAGTGGGTGGAAGTTCTGTCACCGAACTTCTCGGTGATCACCGATGCGGGCGAAAAACGGGGTCGCGACGTGGCCCTTCACTTCGAACAGATGCGATCCGTATTCGGAGCCTTGATGACCAAGGCACACGTACATCTGCCGGTGCCGCTACAAATTGTTGCCTTCCGATCCTCCAAAGAGATGCGACGGATGGCGCCGTTATTTAACGGAAAACCTACGGAAGACGCGGGCTTGTTCCAGCCTGGAGACGAACGCAGCTTCATCATGCTTGATATGTCTGTCGAGAATCCCTGGTACGTGGTCTTCCACGAATATGCGCATCAATTGATGAACGGGAATATGTCGGTACACGCCGATCCCTGGTTCGAAGAGGGATTTGCCGAGTACTTTGCGAGTATCGAGGTCGATAACAAAGAAGCCCGCGTCGGCAAGATTCCCGGGGACACGTATCGCATCCTGCAGACGGAAGGAATGATGCACGTCGCCGACCTGTTTCGCGTGCAACAGTATTCGAAGACTTATAACGAGAGTGGAAGTCATCGCAGCGTGTTTTATGCGGAGTCCAGCCTGGCGGTGCACTACCTTTATGACAATCACCTGATCCCCAAGCTGGGGGACTATTTTGCGCTACGCATCGAAGAAAAGAAAACGGTTGAAGAGGCGACCGAGCAAGCTTTTGGGATGACCCCGGAGCAGTTCGATAAGGTGCTGCGTAACTACTTGACCAGCGGACGATTCAAATACTATCCGATTCCGACGCCGGCCAACATAGTGGCCGACCAGTTTATTGTTACGCCTGTAAGCCTGGCGAATGCCCGCGCTGTGCTGGCAGACATTGACGCGCATTCGCCTGACCACCACGACCAGGCTCTCGGTGAGTTTGAGGAAGTGCTCCAAATGGATCCCAACAATGCCACCGGGTTGCGCGGAATGGGGTTTGCGTATCTGCAGCGAAAGGACTACGAACATGCCGGGGAGTATTTCCGGCGGGCCTCCGCGGTAGATAGCAAGGATCCGCGCGTCCATTATTACAATGCTTTGCTCATGAACCAAGCGGCGGGCGGAGGCGCGGTGACTGGATCTAACGCAGACGAACTGAAAAAGGAGTTGGAGGCCGCCATCACGCTCGATCCAAAGTTTGCCGACGCGTACTCCTTGCTCGCGTTTGCGCAGGCTACTTCGGGCGAGCCGCAAAAGGGTCTTGCGACGATCAAAAAAGCCCTCGAATTGTCGCCGCGAAATGAGACGTATGAACTGAATCTGGCCAATATCTACATGACGAATCGCAAGCCAGACGAGGCTATCGCTGTGCTACAGGCACTCTGCCGCAGTGCCAACCCGGACGTAGCAAGGCGCGCCAATGCGGATTTGGTCCAAGCTGAACGGTTGAAGGAATGGTCAAAATCGTCTCCAGCGCAGATTGCAAGCCAAACGGAAGATGTCAATCGGCCCCCGAGAATCGTGATACCGCGGGGTTCTGAAAGCGTCCACGAGGCAGAAACTGCACATACGGTCGAAGTGCATTCGGCCGCGCCGCCACCGCTAGTCCATTTCATCAAGGGTAAACTCGCCACTGTGGATTGCTCCGCTGACCCACAGGCGTTGTTGAGCGTGATGTCAGGAGGACATTCGTTCAAATTGCATATTGGCGATACCAAGCACGTGGTCTTACTTGGAGCTGACGATTTCTCGTGCGACTGGAGAAATAAGAATGTGGCACTGAACTATCGCGAACGTGGAGATGGTGATGGCGACATAGTGTCTCTCGAAATTCAATAAGACGCTGACCACAAAAGCGGAACTTCCTGAGCCTGCGGGCATCTAAACGTCATGGCAAAAGAACAAACAGCAGTTTTTGGCGGCGGATGCTTCTGGTGCATTGAGGCGGTTTTTCAGCGTCTCACGGGCGTTAGCCACGTCGAATCCGGCTACATGGGCGGACGCGCCGACAAGGCCACTTATCGCCAGGTATGCAACGGCGACACAGGTCATGTGGAAGTGGTGCGCATCACCTTTGATCCTGACCAGATCAACTATCGCGAACTGCTGGACATATTCTTCGCGGTGCACGATCCGACCACGCTGAATCGGCAAGGGAATGATGCGGGCGAGCAGTATCGCTCGGTCATCTTCTACAGCGATGAAGAGCAGCAGCGGATTGCCGAGGATGTGATTGCGGAGATGACGGCGGCGAAAGTGTTTCCTGAGCCGATCGTGACCGCGGTCGAGCCGGCGGGGGAATTCCACGTGGCCGAAAACTACCATCAGAACTACTACAACGAAAATTCGCGCCAGCCTTATTGTATGTTCACGATCTCGCCGAAGCTGGCGAAGTTGGAAAAGAAGTTTGCCGAAAAATTGCGAGCGTGAGCCAATCGCTGCTCGCGAAATCCAGACTCGCGAAATCTTATCGCGAGATCAGGCGGCAGGGTCCTGACCGGCCGCAGTGGCTTCGGGCCGTTCGTCGAACAGAAGCCGTCGCAGGGTGCGCAGGTCGTTGAGCAGCCGGCTGCTGGTCCTCAGGTGTTGTTCCAGCTTGTCCAGTTTGAATTGAACGACTCGCAGAGCTTCCACGCGGCGATCCGGCTTGACCGTGACGGTTGCGTCGAGGTCGGCTGCGATCTCGTTCCTGGCTTCGGCAATGGCCTCGACCAGGAGTCGCACATATTGCTGGGCATTCTCGACGCTGTCAAACGGGGTTTGAAGGGGATTGCTCACGTGTGAGAGTACCTTAGCACATAGAAAATCTGGCGGAAAGCGTAGCTTTGAAATATCGCGGTTGCGCTCATTGACCGGGTTCTGAGTGCTTATGACCAGCTTTGCAGCGACATGCCGTTTTGGCGCGATGTGAATGAAATCACGCCGAATAGTGATGCTTGTCACTGCGGATGGTAGCCAAGATAATACTGTATTAATTAGTAGGTTTCGTCTCTCCGAAGAGCTGTTCCTACCCATCGGAACGCAACACCCCCGAGGCGACTCCGAGGCAACCGCGCCGCTTGACTGCGGGCGCTCCTCCCTCTGCTCAAGGGGCCAGCTGCCAATGAAAGACTAAAGATAAGGAGGATCGATCCTATGACCATACGCAAGATTTTGGTTGGGTCGTTGCTTCTGCTTGCCTGGGGCTTTCCTGGTTCCACCCAACAGGTAGCGATCAAGGAAGTTCCGATCAGGAATGTTGACCCCAGTTCCGGTGCGAAAATGTATGAAAGTTACTGTGCTGCGTGTCACGGAACGGACGGTAAAGGAGCCGGACCGGCTGCCAAGGCTTTGAAGACCTTGCCGGCTGACCTAACGACTCTAGCAAAGCGTAACAACGGAGAATTCCCGACGAAGTATGTTCACCAGACGATCCTCGGCGATGCGGCGATGCCTGCGTCACATGTCCACAAAGGCATGCCGGCCTGGAGCGGTTTGTTCTTTTCAATAAGTGAGAAAGCGGTGCCGGAAGCTGAAGTTGAACTGCGTGCCTTCAATCTCACTAGGTATGTGAAATCTTTGCAGCAACGATCGGGCCGAGCCGCCTTAGGTCCGACAACGACCCAGAGCAAGAGCCCGGGCAGTACAACGAATCGCTGAACAAGGTTCTGGCCGCGCCTTGCGATTCAATTCCGGTGATCTTTGTTACTGAGGGATCACTGACGGTTCTATGGTTACCGTGATTCAATTTGGGTAGTGGTTCCAAAACTTCTCTATTGAAGGGAGGGGCTATGCAATTCCACCTGGAAACAGACGAGCTGCATCTACTCGCGAACATCTTGTTAGAACAAGATCCCCGGCAGTACAACGAACTGCTGAACAAGGTTCTGGCCCGCGACCTGCGATTCGACTCGGGTGAGCTCGAACAAACAGCAGAACTCCTGGCTGGCAAGAAGAGCAGCCTCAAGGAGGAAATCGCGCGGCAGCCGGACGGAACGGTGAAGAGCGAACTGCAACGGCAACTGGCGCTGCTGGAACGAGTACTGGAGAGGGTCAACGAAGCCTGCGTCATGTTCTGAGGACTGTCCACGTCAGGTCACTTCGGGTACCGTTCGCCAGCGTTCAGGCTCTTCCGCGGAACTGAATGATTTTCCGGCGATCGCGTTTTGATGGTCTGCCTGCGGGCGGCTCTTCGAACTGCTTCATCGCCTTACGCTCCGCTGCCACTTTCAGACGCAGGTCGCGGCTGGCTTCCGTCTCGCGGTAGAGCGTTTGTGCAACCGAAGCCGGGCCGCGCACTTCGCTGAGAAGGTGGACTTCTATTTGAAAATCGCCGCCATCGTTGGTCACGCGCAACATGTCTCCAATCCGGACTTCGCGCGCAGCTTTGGCAGGCTGCCCATTAGACTGAATCCTGCCGAGTTCACAGGCTCGTGCGGCCAATGATCGCGTCTTGAAGAATCTGGCGGCCCAGAGCCACTTGTCCATTCTCACGGCGGTCATTGATCTATTTTGCTATAGATGCGGGATTCTAGCTGGGGTAGAACCGTTCCACCCAGCCTGGGATTTCCGCAAGCTTCGCGGCAACTCTTACCTTACCGGGGCTTTGGCGGATGCTTCGGGGTATAGCGTCATCCTGAAGGCGGATATCCTGGAGCCCATTAAAGACGACCCGAGGACGTATCGCAGCGTTGGGAGGCGCGAGGTTGCGAAGGTCAAACCGACCTTGTTTGTGAAGGAAGGAGGAGTCCCATCCCACGGAGCGGAGACCATTGACGAAAAAACCATGAAGCCCAACAAACGCAAAGCACGGTTATCTGCTGTTTTTCGCTTGCATTTCGGGATCTAAATGCCGCTGCGGCAAAGAAGTCTGGGCGCACGATCTCCGCGGTCAGCACCGTCCTACTTGCCATTGCCAACTTGTTTCGCGATCTCCGCAGCGGCTTGGCGGATATCGTCGAGCTGGACCTTTTGTTGGAGTTGAGCCGCTTTCCTCATTAACTGCCGGGAGCGGTCTTCGAGGGATTTGGCCCGTTCGCGTTCTTGGCGGGATTTCTCACGTGCCGTTAGTTTGCTCTTTGGCATGAGCAAAGCTTGCCACATACGGAGACAGTTGGCTATCCCGTGGATTGCAAACTGCGGTCAAGAGAGTACCTGATCAGAATTGACCATTCTTGAGCGCGGCTCCCAGACTAGAGTGGGCTTCAAGAAGCGTGTCATAAGGAGACCTTTGAGGTATTTAGGCAGTAACCGGAGGAGCCAATGTCAAAGCATGATTCTGTCACCAAACGCCACCGACGCCCGATGTCGGGAAAGCGTGCAGACTACACCGCACGGACCATGGCGGCTGTGAAGCAACTCGAACAAGCAGCGAAGCCAAAAGTCAAGGCTACCTAGCTGTCCCGGCGATCGTCCTCTCACTGCTCTTTTTATTACTGGTTGTGGGATCCGTGGTTGCTGTCGTGTAAGCCGGGCTCGTGCGCGAGGCGACGCTCAGTCGCATGACCAATACCGAACCCGATGCCCTGGGTTGGGACTTCTGGCTCAGGCTTGCGAGTTTTGTCGGATTGCCTGTTGCATCCAGCACAGGTCTACCAATGAGTGAACCCGTAGGCTATTCTCGAGGAAAACTGCCAAATGGCCATGCCCTGTGCTGCTTCCCCAAACGCATCGCTCGAAGCCAATGGCTAGCAGGCCGGAGTACATCGGTTCTTCGTGGCGTCGGGTACGGAAAAAGGCCGAACCTGTGTGTATATTGTCATTCAACCGAAACGTCAAAAGGAAACATTAGTCAATTCTGATCTTTATTGATCAGCCCGCAAAGCCTGGACTTGGTATCCTTGGAGGCGTTGGCAATGAAGCGTAGAGCGACTTGTCGCCAGGGTGAAGTGGAGATGCTACCGCACAAATCCGAGCTTAGTGACCAACTTCAGGTTCCTTGGATCAGAATTCAATCAGGCACTCGACATGAAACTTGCAACATTGTGCGTATTGCTTCTCGCATCCCTCTGGATACCTCGGGAGGTGAGCGCGAATGCTGCCGTTCTGCTCGAAGAACCCTACAGCTATGATGGTGCGTTTGCTGGTGCCGGGCACGTGGCCGTCTATCTAACTCGTGTCTGCGCGGCATCCTCTATTTCTTTGCGGCGTTGCCACGAAGGAGAACACGGTGTAGTGATCAGCCGGTACGACGGGATTCATGGTTATGACTGGATTGCCATTCCGCTCATCCCCTATCTTTATGCCGTCACGAATCCAGAAGATATCCCCGTCTACGCTGACAGCAAGCTTGTGGCCTCTCTTAGAGATCAATACCGGCGCAAGAACATGGAAGATCTTGTGCCTGACGATCTCTCTGGGCAGGCGCCGCGTGGGAATTGGGTGCAACTCGTGGGGTCGGCTTACAATCGCACCAGCTTTGCTTATGAAATCGAAACCACAGCCCATCAGGATGACGAGTTGATTGGTTGGCTCAATTCCAGCCCGAATCGTACTTTGTACAGAGCCCTGTCACGCAATTGCGCGGACTTTGTCCGAGACATCGTGAATTTCTACTACCCGAAAGCAGTGTCGCGAGGCATCGTCGCCGATTTGGGCATAACAACTCCTAAACGTGTTGCTAGATCCATCACTAAATACAGTCAGCGGCATTCAGATCTGGAATTCATGCGTCTTGTGATTCCCCAGGTACCCGGGACGATTCGACGCAGCAAGCCGGTCCGCGGAGTAGTGGAGTCCGTGGTTAAAGCCAAGAAATATGTGATTATCCTTGCGGTCTTTCAGCCGTATGTCGCAGGTAGCCTCGCGGCGGCCTATCTGATCAACGGACAATTCAAGCCCGATAAGAAAACGATGATTGCAAGCTGGATTGATTTGGCTCCCAGCACAGTAGCACTTACTGCTGGTGCGCCGCCCGGCAGTCCTTGCCTGGAGGTCGAAGATCAATTGGCACTTGGCGGGCAGCGCCATCCGGACTCTGCTGGAATTCAGCGATGTCGTCAATGACGGTCCTGCAAGTTGCCTGTGCGAAGCTCCCAGTTCTCCCTAAGAGCATAGGCTAGTGCTTCGACTATTCGCGTCAACAATCTCGGTCCTTCTTTTCAAGGGGAATGGGACTCAGTGCCGGCACGGCTCATTGGTCTCTGGCTGACCGCCGCGGGCCAACAGGAAGTGAAGTCATAATTATTGCCCCCGCCCTGCGTCAGCACAACGCTGCAACCACGCTTCGATATCCGTACGTCGGAACCGCAACATTGAACAGCCTCTCCGCTGCGGGCCTGTTCTCAATAAGCCGGAAAGCAGGGGAATGCCCTTTCCGGTCTTCGACCATACCGGCACGGTGACGTTTTACGATGGCACCACGAGTATCGGCTCTGGCACATAATCGGTCCAGCATAAGTTTGGGAGACACGTGGAGCTAAAAGGTATCCACTTGCTTTCCATTCTTCTTCGCAGGGCAGAGGTTCATTCCCTGTATAGGTTGCTCTTGCAACTGGCCCGCCGGGCCTTCTACAGCCGCACCCCACAGGATGGGTGTGCTCCCCGAGGTTCCATTCAGCGCTCCCGCCAGGTTTACCACTTGGTGCTGGATGCAGTTGGGGAACGTGCTGCCGTCACTCCACCGCCGGCCGTTCCCAAAGGCTTGGGAGAAAGGAGCCGAAATTCAAGGAAGTCGTGATACGCTGGCTGGCGCCGATCCATTTGCGACCGCGAAATCCAGGCGGGGCAAGGTCACTACGCCACCGATCTTTGTTTTTATCGGAGCAGCGACTGGCGAAAAACATCTCCATAAGCCCCGGTAAATTCACCAGTCAGCCACCTACGGCTACACTAATCTCATACGAGGCATTTGGCTTCTTATCCGGCTCGAAGCGTCTTCGTTGACTAAAGCGTATGGTGGCGTGACCGGGGGCGATCGCGGTTAGCCTGAATTCTTGATTCAGGCTTCCCGTGATCGGTACAGTCACAGCGTTCCGGGAGTGCAGAACTTCTTCCACCAGGGCGATGTGCGGCTCAGAGGACTCGAACATCCACTGATAACCCGCAGATCCCAAGCCGGGAAGACTGATGAGATGGCTCTCTCCCGGCTTCAGAGTTATTGTTTCCATATCTCCTCAGGGCCAAAGCTACGACACGGTGGAACCAAAAACTGGACCAGCATGCCAGCTTAAGTCTGAAGCATAACGCCAGAAATGCTGCAGCGTGCCGTCATTCAGCAAGGCAATAACTTCCAGGTCGAACCCAAAACTCGACTGAATCAGGCCGAGGACTTGCCGCACATTTTCGCCAAAAGTCGCGCTCATCGACCAGGTCGAGCCTGGATTTTCTGGACTATCCTTCCACCAGTGCTGAATAGCGCCGTTCACGGCCACGCAAAGTTCATAGTTGCCGGGCACCGTCTCATCCGTGGCGCCGTACATACCTTCAATCATAACGGGAGGGCTTTGCACATCCGATCCGAAGGTTTCGCAAGCCTGCCACGGCGAGCCTGCAGCGGGACGGAAGTAGCGCTGCATGGTCCCGCCGGGGGTGACGCAAATCACGTCCAGGCCCCTGTCGAAGCGCTGAACCAGGGCTGCCGCGCTGAACGCGATGCCGGAACCGAACTGGGCGGACTCCGACCAGGTCATCGGACCTCCCGGTCCATTGTCCCGCCACCAGTGCCGCAAAGTTCCATCTCCGGCGCGAACCACGACCTCGAAGTTGCCCGGAGCGTTGTAGTCACCTTGAATAAAACCCGCTAGACCCTCCACATCGTACGGCAACTGCGGCCCGAAAAGCCCGCCATCCCCCCAGGTTTGAGTTGCCTGATCGAAATAGCGGTGATGCAGCCTGCAACCGGTTGGGTAAGGGTTGGTCTCGTAAACGTATTCGAAGTTGCGGTTGTAAGTCGTGCCCGTAACGCAAGGACTGGCATAACAATCGCCGCCCTGAGTTTCAGCGACGTTCCATTGCAAGCTGACGCCGTCCCGCCAATAATGCCGGATGGCGTTCTGCGGCGCCAGCGTCCAGACTTCGAAGTTACGGTTCAATTGTCCATCTCCGCTCTCGTAGAGAACGCCATTGTGGGCGCGCCGTTTCGTCCAGGGATCCGGGTTCACATTCGCACCCGGAACTGCATATTTCGCCCAGGCGTCGATATTGCACTGGCCATAGCCAAACCAGCAGTAGCCTGCCATCCCCCACCCTGTGCCCCAGGAATTTCGCATCAGCCACGCTTGCTGCGTGTCATCGTAGCCTACAATCACGATGCAGTGAGTGCCGGCAACTCCGCTGGAAGTGTTCGCGGTATACACACCTGAGCCGTAACCGAAAAAGTCGTTGTACACGGTGAAACAGGCTGAGAGCGGTCCGACATTGTCGATCCAGGCTTTCTGGTCGTCGACATTGCTGAGCGTGACGTAGTCGCTCAACTTTACAGTTCTGCCATCCCGATCTGCCGTGGGGTTATACGGAAGATTTTGCGTTTCATACGGCCAGCAGCCGGGATCTGCAACTCCATTCGTCTTCATCCAGTCAAAGGCCCCGGTGGGCCAACCGGTGGTGCCACAGGTTGCTCCCATTCCGTCGTGAACATCGCCCTCTGAGCGCAGGCTCCAGATCGTATGTTCAATCCGCGTCATCGCCTCAACTACACCCACCGCGCTGAAGACCCAGCATGACTCGCAGGGTCCCTGGTCTTTGATTCGAGTGATCCAAGGCCAGCCAAAGCGATTCCTCCAGTCCACCGCCGAACTGATGCCGCCACCCGCCATAATGGGGGCCTTTTTCGGAATGTTGGCCGGCAGGTTGGCTTGCACCGGCCTCAAAATCGGGGGCAAAGTGTGCAGATCGATGGGATGTCGCAATTCGAGAGGCAGGTCCTGCAGTGTGAGGAACCCCTGATTCAGCCGCAGTTGCAGCAAATAGGGGTTGGACGTGACGGTCTTAAAGTAAGGTGTAACGTCGATGCGGGATACGTCGGTTACTTTGACGGCCTTGGTTGGATCCCCACCCGTGGGATAAGTTGGAACGGGATCACTGTCTTTCAGATTCTCGTTGATGGTCCATTTCGCATTTGTCTTCGCCAGCATTTGACGAAGATCGCCTACTTTCATTGCGCTCGGCATGTCTGCCTCCATACTTCTCAGATTTGCAGGACTTTCGATCTCTGCGCAGGGTCGAACCGGAAACGAAAGCGGCTGCGGCAAAATACTTCCGGATGCTTCTGATCTGCGATCACCGCCCCTGGCGAAGCTCTCAGTACCGGGATAGTGACGGCCAGCGTGCAATCGTTACAAGAATAGATTCGCTTCTGCCCCTGAAGCGCCGCTGGCTGAGTCGTTATTGCTAAATGCGAGAAGTGGAGAGCTGCTATGTTTTCGGCAGCAAGAATTCTGTTGCTGCCCAGTGGAGAGCAACCTGCCGCTTACCGTGCGTCGCGACTTTGCAGAACGTGACTTCTGCTTCCGAAAGCAACGATGCTGGCGAATCAAGCTGCGCGGTTAAGCAAAAGACTATGGGGCAACTCGCGCACTTTGTGCCTTTCGAGTTGCCCCGCGCCATGCGGCGCAAGACCAAAATGCCAGAGCATGTCCTGCCATCAGGGAAAGACGAGGGTTGCCGAATTCGAGCCGTTCAGATACCACCAGCCGATATCCCCCGGGGGAAAGCTGCTGGGCACGAGGGTCGGTCCCACGCTTCCCTTTCCCCAGTAGTAATCGTCGATGTCGGCCATCCAGAAAAGGCCTCCGCCGACCGATAATGCCGGCCCGATTGCCGCGGGTGTACCGGCCCCGGTAGATTGAGCGGCATTGAACCAGGCCTGCACGATCGTCTGCGGAGATCCGCCCACTCCCAGTATGTTGTTGGCAACGGTGTTCTCGAACGGACCGTCGCCGTAGTCGAGTGAAGAGAAGCCCGCCAGCACATGCAGCCCGTTGAAGGCCACGCCCCAGCGTTGCGCCACGTTCAACCCGTAACCATCGTCGGGGTCCAGCATGTCGCAATCATCCAGAAGCAGCCAGTCGAGGGTATCGTTCGGCCCCGTCGGCCCCCAGGCCGCAGCGTAGTTCACTGTGTACCAAGCCGGACTGCCATAGCCGTTGAGATTGATGCCCACGTCGTCACTCAGCGCAGTGGAATACAAATTTGCGGTTGCATACTCTGAAAGCGGAGCGCCCGGCTGCATCGCGGTCTTCATGTCCGCATTGCCGTCGGCGATATCGATGACCAGGTCCGCCGTGTTGATGCCCCAATTCCTGTAATCGGCATCGCCGTTCACCCACGGAGTTGCGACCAGCGTTCCCGCCGGGTTGGGTTCGATGAAGTCTCCGGGCCAAGCATCGTCGCCCAGCCAGGCGAAGCTCTGGGTCCCGCCGCCCGCACCTGAGGTGCCCATGCCGTTCTGCCAGCCTACCCGACACGCCGTCCACTCTCCCGGATCAGCCGGGCTTTCAGCTCCATAGCTGGGGCTCGAGATAGGGCCGTGCGAGTTCAGGTTTGGATGAGGGCGAACGGGTACGATTTGCTGGCCGTGAATCGCCACTCCATTGGCATCGATCACGGTCACGCTGACCCTCTCGGTCGTGCGGAGCCGGAAATTCCGGTCGCTCAACAGCGATTCGGTGGCGCGGGCCTGAGCCGTGTACTGAATGGAATCGCCTGTGCTTCGCGATACTTCCGCGTCCGACCCACCCCAGATGTAGGTGTAAGGAGGCGTACCGCCTCTTACCACCGCATGGGCTCGGATCGTGGAACCATCCGCCGAGGCCGATAGCGTCACTGCAGGCACGTACCTCTCGTCGTCGGTGGCAGGAATGTAGCTGACTCTCGATCGAATTTCTCCAGAACGGTTGCTTACATTGGCCGTCCGCGACGTACTGTAGAAGGCGTACCAGGGAAGGATGGCCGTCGGCTGCCTGCCCTCCGCGCGGCCAAGCCAGCTCTCCAGTGGCGGCGACAAATAGACCAGGCGCGTGGTGATGCGGGCGTCGGCCGGCAGCTTGCGCGCAATCCGTTCCCTGGCCTCGGCCTCGGAGAGAATCTTTACCGCCTCTCCTGCCTTCAACCGGCGTGCCGAGTAAAGCAGTTGGCTCACGTGGCCAGCACCGTCGTAGGTGATCTGCGCCTGCGCGCCGGGACCTATCAGCGGATACCCGCCCTCCACAGTGAACTTGTAGTTCACCGTCGTGTCGAGTGGCCGGACCTTCGCAAGCCACTTCCCGTCGCTACCGCGAGAGTACAGGGTCAGGGTGCTGTGCCCAGCCACCGGCGTGGCCGCTTGAAGCTGGAGCGCCGAAGCCTCCAGCGCCCTGGTAGTGGTCTCGATGGCTATTTTTTCGTCGAGCACGCGCAACTCGCTCAGGGCATGCTCATCGATCGCCGTCAGGCGAATATCCGATGCGGGATTCTTGTTCTTCGTCGCATCCCGCAGACGACGAATCGTTTCGGGATCGGATACGGGAGCCTTTGGAATCGCCAGATACTTTTGCGGATCGATGAACGAGACCTTCCCGCGTGCGTTCACGAGGGCCTCTGTGGGGATGTGAAGCTGCTTAGCCAGGGCCGTGGCCTCCGTCTCTGAGGCTCCGGACTTGACAACCTGATAGACGGGTAAAGTTGTGGGGGTGGGGGTCTGTGCTTGCGCCAGCAAGAATCCACCGGCAAGCATAAGGGGCAGGGATCCGATGTGTTTCATTCCGTTCTATCTCCTTTTCTTGCTGTTCGTTCTTCTTCCATAAATTCGTTATTCAAGGGATAGTGACGAGAACAGGGTCAGCGTTTCACCGTATCAAGGTCTCGGGCTGAATGGAAACCCACTGGAGATAGCAGATCAGTGTCCGAACAGCCTCACGGTCTTAAATGACTCCCAGCCAACTCCGGTCGCGACACTACTGCCGGACGGACCAGAGACGTTCTCGTGGGAAATGCTCAACGGCTCAGGGCAGCCGATCACCACAGCGTTCCTAACTTTCCAACTATGGAATTGTGGAGGAAATATCGCCGAAGTGATAGGGTACCCCCAAGTCTATCGTGCAGCAGCAGTTCACCTTAACCGCGAATCCGACAACAGGAATCATCTCCGGCTCGGTCTACGGAAACAATCAAATATCCTGCGGAAACATTGAATCGACAGAATAGATCGTAACGCAGCACAAAGCGACAAATCAGTAGGTCGTGACAAGCGAGGCGAATCACAAAGTCCGTGGGTTTATGATTTCCCGTTTCACTGAATCAGCGTTAGTAGAAGACTCAGCCTTGCCAAGCTCCTCCACCGGATCATCAGACCAGCCCATCTTCGTTTTTACGTAGCTGGTTACGAATTTCGTCGCAAAGGTCAGTGAAAGGGCGATGACTGCAAGGAGAATCCAGTGCTTTGCACTCATTAGTTCAAAGGTTCCTGCCCGCATTCTACGGCAGCGCAGCAGCACAATCCACGTTGCGTCTTACCGCACAAAATGGTGCCGTAAGGGAATAGTTGAAGAAACCAGGCGATTTCACTCATTGAGGATTGGCGGGGCCCGTCCGGGTCAATGAGTGTAATCGAGATGTTGCAACAGTTGAGGTCTGGCACTAAGTCTTGCGACTCCCGAGGACCAAGGCGAGGACGCCTCCAGCCACCAGAACAATACCTACGGCCGGGGGCAGTTTCTCGCTACTCTGGGTCTGGACACCGATCTTGGTATCTCCAAACTTCACACTATGGTTCTCGCTGTGCGGTACGGGCACGACGAAAGCCAACAATCCGAGCACCAGCAGCAAGACACCGATGATGCCAACGTTCTTCATGCTGAAGCCCCCATTTAGGGATGAAATCGTATCCCGGTTCAGGCTGAATGACGCGCCTTGAATTTGTCGATCTTCTCGTTGACCTTCTTCTTGGCATTTTGTACCGACTGACTCATCTTGTCTCGGGACTCGTGCGCCTTGTCGGTGACTTTAACTGCGAATCCGACCATGGGAATCATCTCTGGCAGCGTCTATGGAAACATTTAAAAATCCTGTGGAACCATTGAATGGATTGTAACGCAGTACAAAGCGACAAATCAGCAGGTCGTGACAAGCGAGGCGAATCACAAAGTCCGTGGGTTTATGATCTCCCGTTTCACTGAATCAGCGTTAGTAGAAGACTCAGCCTTGCCAAGCTCCTCCACCGTTTCCACAAGCTCCAAATTTGGGTAATTAAAGCTTGGGCGCTTGCCCTGGTCCTATCCGCACATTCTGCGGGTGTTCACCAGGGCGGGCAAGGATGCGGGAATCGGCGGCCTATCACCGCACGCGTTACGCCACATCTACCGCTCGTGGCTTGACGCGGCGGGTACTCCGATTGCCGTGCAGCAGAAGCTCATGCGCCATGCGTCTATTACCACCACGCTGGATATCTACGGTGATGTGGTGACGGATGAAATGGCACAGGCTCACTCGAAGGTTGTGCAGCTTGCACTCGCAAAGAACTAAAACGGGTTTCACGCGGGTTTCATTGTTTGCAAGCGATTGAAAGTATGGCGGAGAGGGTGGGATTTGAACCCACGATACCCGTTAAGGTATGTCCGCTTTCGAGGCGGATCGTTTCAACCACTCACGCACCTCTCCGAACAACAGTTGTCAGTGGCCAGTGGTCGGTGGCCAGTAATGTCAGTTAACGACGATTCCGAAAAAACTCTTGCACCAACTCGGCCGAACGTCCCGCCAGCACGCCACCCCTGACATCCATCCTATGATTCAGGCTGGGGTGATTCACCACCTGCAGAATCGAATGGACAGCGCCTGCCTTCGGGTCATCGGCACCATACACCAGGCTACGGATACGGGCATGAACTGCCGCTCCCGCGCACATGGCGCACGGCTCAATTGTAGCAAACAGTTCGCAGTCGCCGAGCCGGTGGTTACCGAGGTTTCGTCCCGCCTCGCGCAGC
>JBEKXC010000062.1:0-22528 GCA_049512435.1 Terriglobales bacterium
ATTGTTTCTCCGTCTCGGTGTTCCACGACGCATTGCTTTGCGCGCCCGAAATCAGGCGGTCAATCCAGGCGACGAAGTAAGCTGCATCGGCTGCGCTGCTCACGGGCGCGCCCGCCACACTTACATATATAGGGCTGGTTGTCGCATAGGGATATAAGTCTAGAATTGGATATTCAGCTTTGTCGCTGAAAGCGCGGAAAATGCACCAGCCGCTCGTGTCGAGTGGGATCGAGCCGTCGACGTGCGCGCCCGTATGCTCTTTATTCGTCTCTAATTCGCGTTTCACCTTTCCGTTGCAGACTATTTGCAGATGATCGATTGGAATCATCGAAAACATCTCGATGGAAAAATGTACTTCTTGTTTCTTTCCCAGGTGAACCTCGCCGCCGATTGCCTGCCCACCCAGCGAGAATCGAAGCAGTGGTCCGTTTGTCGCAAACGTCCGCCCCGCCTTGATTGACGCCAACCACGGCTCAATCCTCAAAGGCGAGGGTTCCTCGGCATAAACGCGGTTCAACCCCACCGGTCCACGCAGCGATGCGTAGTTCCCCATAAAATCCGTGCCCGCCGCTGTGGGCAATCGAAAACCGCAATTCAACAGCTTGTACCACACCTCAGCCGTGGACTTATGGTCGGAAAAACCCAGCACCTCGATGTAGTCAACCTTACCCAACGCCACATCCGCGGGTAACTCGGAAGTAAGAGGATCGTCTTTCGCTGGATCGGGAAAACTGTCGAAAGGATGCACATACCCAACGAGCGCGCCCTGTTCATGCGCCATGTCGGCAACATTCGCGTTCGCTGGATCTAGGCTGGCCGCTGCGGTGTTGGGATAAGCCGCGTAGCCCGGAAGAATGAAGTTACGCGTCAGGTTCAACAATCCCAAATGCCCCCAATAACTCGTGTGAAATTCCTGGCCGTGCAAAAGGAGGTGATCCGCGGTCGAAGCCGGATCGAGTTGCGGCGAGAAATACGCCATGTCAGGAATGCGCTGCTCTTTGTTCGCCACCAGATCTTCTACAATCGCCAGGTTCTCAGCCGCTGCCTGCTCCACCAGGTGCGCTGGCGTATTGCGATAGGTTCCGGCATAGTTCATGTGCACATGAACATCGCCGCTCACCCAATTCGAGGTCGCATCCACGGTGATCGATAGTGGTACCAGTCGGACCGTGAGCTGGGTTGTGCCATCTGGCTCCACTTCTATCTTACGTTGCTCAAAATGATTTTCGAATCCGCGCATGACATCGACTTCGACCACGCCAGCCGGCACCGTGACCTCAGACACGCCCGACGTGTCGAAATAGTGTGCTTCAAATGGCCGCTCCGAGCGATCAAAACTGTCGTCGGCATACATCCATGCGTCATCGGGCGCATACGCTAATCCGTCCGCGCCCGTCACGAACACCCGCGCTGCTACTGGCTTCCCAATGCCATCCACCACGCGCAACGAAATTCGTCCCATCGGTTTCAGGTATTTTCGTTCGCGCGTTACAACCTCCGTCTGTTCCCCACCGGGAATCGTTTGCACCCACAACGAAGTATTCCCGTTGCGATTGGAGATGAATGCAATCTTCGATCCGTCCGGCGACCATCGGGGATTCACATTGTCAAAAGCGCCGTATGAGATGGGGAATGCATCCCCGCCCACCGCAGGCATTAACCACAGCTGATGCCAAGCCTGGCCCAGGTAGGATGCATATACCATGCGCTTGCCGTCTGGCGAAAAATCTGGACGAGCCTTCCAGTTCGTTTCCTCGTAATGGATCTCGTGGGCCTCGGCACCCGGATCCACCTTGATCTTCCAGAATCCACCAGTTCCGTGAATGTGCCCGCGATTCGAGATGAACAGTATTTCCGAGCCATCCCGTGTCCATACCGGACTTATCTCGTGATCGGCCTGGCTGTAGTAATAGCGAGGCAGCACACTGACGGTCTCAGGAGTAAGTTGCCGCACATCGTCGAGCAACCCATCTTCAAATCGACCGACAAAGATATGAAAGTGCCCCTTATGAGACGTAGAAACAAATGCCAGACGTTTTCCATCCGGCGAAAAGCGCGGCTCCACATTGACGGCACTTCCAGAGGTCATCTTCCGCGTGCGGCCGTCCCGCAGATCCAGCGACCATAACTCCACCGCGTCGTGATCGTAGCGCGCAAAGACGAGCCAGCGCCCATCCGGCGCCCAGTCCGGCTGATAATCGTAGCCCGGTCCGGCGGTAAGCTGGTCCGCTTTCGTGCCGCGCAACTGCTGTCGCCACAGCGAGCCTGCCATCGAATACACGAGGTTGTTCGAATCTGGCGACCACGCTGCCGCGCTCGGCCCGGTCGTCAGCTGTGGCAAGTACATTTCCCGGAAGTAGTAGGCGTGCGGCAAGTCAATCTGCTTGAGCACGGGCTCGCGTTGTGCGAAGCAGGAAACAGAAATGAGCAAAAACGAAACGACGCCTCGGAACTTCAACTGGAACTTCCGCAAAAAGCCCTCCACCGCGTGTGTGGCGCGGACCTGCTTTAAGCGATTCTATTTGTGAACGCCTCGCGAGGGCGCGCGGCGCTCCACTAGTCGTCTATGTCGTCTATTTCGGAGCTTGCATTGTTCTCCTTGCCCACAGCCAATTCAGCACAGCCGCTCCCACTGTGGCCGCGAGGATCAGCGATTTACTCAAGTCGATCTGCTTCGATATCTGCGCAGCCGCGCCGAGCGCCACGGCAATCCCAACTCCCAGCACGGACAGCAACGGCCCCCCCGGCAGCCGAAAACCTCCGGCTGGCGCGGCGGCTAGCGACTGCTTTCGCCGCAAAGCAATCAGCGCGGCGCAAACCACCCCATAGTAGAACAGGCGGGCGGCCACCGACAGCGTCACATTCCAGGCAAAACTTCCCATGATCGCCAACCCCCACACTGCCGCCGCAAAGAACAGAATCGAGAACCATGGGGTGTGAAATCTGGAGCTTACCGCGGCAAACACTTGCGGCAGATCGCCTCCTTTGGCGAGCGCAAACGTGACCCGTGGCATTCCCAGCAGCTTGGCGCTCAAATAACCGTAAACCGAAACCAGCGCTCCGATCGCAACCAGCCCCGCTCCGCGATTGCCCATCGTGACGCGCGCCACTTCCGCCAGCGGACGATCTGTAGTCGCCCCCGGTCCGAGCACTCCAACCACTACCCATTGCACCAGCGCATAAATCGCGGTGCAGGCGATCAGTGCCACAAACAGCGCAAAAGCCGCGTCCCGCGCCGGATTCTTCGCTTCGCTCATGGGCGCCAGCGCCGATTCAAATCCACCGTAGGCAAAGATCAAAAGAACCAAGGCCTTCATCCACGCGCTTGCTGGCATCGGCCCCCCAGCACCCCATGGCGCCGGATGGAAAATAGTAAGCGCAGCTCCCGCCGAAATCACCATCAACAACGGCAAAATTTTCGCCACCGTAAACACGTTGCTCACCGCAGTCCCCTGGCGAGCCCCTCGAAGGTTGATGAGCGCCAGCAGTCCCACCAATAACGTCAGGATGCCAAACCGCGGCCACGGTGCTTTCGCCGCCGGCCAGAATTCCGCCAGATAAATGACAAACAGATTCGCATTCGCCGCTGGAGCCGCCGTCTGCGCCAGGTATAGCATCCATCCGACCAGAATTCCCGTGAGACGCCCGAATGCCGTGCGCGCATACACGTAAGGTCCGCCCGCCTCCGAAAATTGTGAGGCCACCTCGGCAAAACAGGCCATAATCACGCCCATCGCAGCCCCGGCAATCAACACCGCCGCGACGCTCTGTTTGCCGAGAAGCGCAGCCACCGTGGCCGGCAAACCGAATATGCCACTGCCGATAATTGAGTTCACCGCTAATGCGGCCAGGCTCCAACGGCCAATGGCCCGCAGTAAGCCAGCTTGCCCCGCGCTAGTTTGCACCCGGCCAGTTTGCGTTGATGTCATTGTTATTGTTATTGCGAAACCGTTTTTACCATACTCCGCGTCCTTCGTGGATTAAACTTCTTCACCAGCCTGCAACGGCCTGTCCCGCGCGGCTTTCGACCTAAGGTAACTTCAATTACCGAAGCTCATGCACACGGGGAACCTTTCCCCTCGCGCTCCGAAATGCGATCTTGGTCAGGACGCGTTAATCAGGCACGTTTGGTCGGGATGGAAGGGACCTTATGGATCGCGAGAACCGGGAAAGCATGGCAGACATTCATCTCCGCATTTTGCGTGTGACCGACGACCTGCGCGTGATCCAGCGCGAACTCAATTGCGCCGCCATGCAGGCTCCGACCGATCCCGAACTTATGGAAGCTCTTGCCGATACGCCTGAGATGGAATCCATCCAGGTCCTCAAGTCCGCTCTCGACCAGATGCGCCACTTCCTCTGGTTCTACATGCAGGTCGTGACCAGCGATTCTGAAATGGGCGAGAAATTCCGACAGACCCTGCGCCAGGAAGCTCCCCTGCAAGCCCCAGAACTCGAGCAGCAATTCCAGAGCGCCACCGATGCCATCATGCTGCGCTATCTCGCCGACAGTAAGTTCCGCAAGCCGAACTAACTGGTGTGGCGCGGGCGCCCGCGCCCGTGAAACTCTCCCCGCCATCGGGATTTAGGGCCCCATTCCACGAGTCATCCTCCTGAAGTAAAATTCACCCCGTGCCAAATCCTCCGCAGATCCGAACCGCTGAGCCCACCGACGCGCCCGCCATCGCGCGCCTGGTGAACGATGCCTTTCGCTCCGAGCGCTTCTTCATTGATGTTGATCGAACCGATCCCGAGAAAGTTGCCGCCCTTCTTCAAAAAGGGAAATTTCTTATGCGGTTCGAAGATGCAGTGCTGGTCGGGTGCGTTTACACCGAACTGCGCGGCGAACGGGGTTACTTCGGGTTACTGGCAGTCGACCCACTGCGGCAGCGCTCGGGAATCGGTACAAGTCTGATCGCCGCCGCCGAACAATACTGCCGCTCCGTCGGATGCCGGTTCATGGATCTCACTTTCGTAAACGTGCGCCGGGAACTGCCCGCTTACTACCAGCGCTTTGGATATGTCGAGAACGGCACCTTGCCCTTTCCGGCAGATCAGGTCGCCAAGATACCCGTCCATCTCGTCCGCATGTCGAAGGCGTTATAGAACCTGAAAAGGCCTATGAGTTAAGTCGCGGCCCTGTTAGCCTCGAAACTTCTCCGCACAAAAAACGGGCGCGCCGAAGCGCGCCCAAGTCTACGGAGGAACAAAGTTCACACACAGCAACGTTCAGCAGGACAAACTCGATTTCGAATCTCAGCGTCCAAAGCCCGCCGACTGCATTGACTGTCGTGAGATGTCCGAAGTCGACGCAATTCCCTGCATGCGCAGCTTGAACTCATCGGCATTCGAGGCACTCTCCAGCGCCGTGTCGTAATTCACCAACCCCGCTTGGAATAAATCCCAAAGCGACTGGTCGAAGGTCTGCATGCCGTACTGCGACGTGCCGGCAGAAATCGCGTCGCGGATAGCGCGGGTCTTCTCGGGCACCAGAATGCATTCCCGGATGTACGCCGTCGTCACCATCACTTCGACCGCGGGCACTCGCCCCTCGGCGTCTGACCGGCGCACCAGGCGCTGGCTGACGATGGCGCGCAACACCGCCGCCAACTGCAGCCGGATCTGTTTCTGCTCCGGCGGCGGGAAAATGGCGATGATGCGGTTGATGCTTTCCACCGCATCCAGCGTGTGCAGCGTGGAGAACACCATGTGACCGGTTTCGGCCGCGTGCAGCGCCGTCCCAATCGTTTCCAGATCACGCATTTCGCCGACCAGAATCACGTCCGGATCCTGACGCAGAGAAGAGCGCAGCGCCGCCGAGAACGATGGCGTATCGACTTCCACCTCGCGCTGGTTCACGTATCCTTTTTTGTCGCGGTGCAGAAATTCGATGGGATCTTCGATGGTGATGATGTGCTCGGCGCGAGTCGAGTTAATGCGGTCGACCATGGCGGCCAGCGTGGTCGATTTGCCCGAGCCCGTCACCCCGGTCACCAGCACCAGACCACGCGGCATGTCGCAGATCTGCTCCACCACTTTCGGCAAGAACAGTTCGTCGAGCGCGCGAATCTTCGTCGGAATTACGCGTAGGACCAATCCCACATTGCCGCGCTGCTGAAACACGTTCACACGGAAGCGTCCCAGGCCGGCAACGCCATACGCCATATCGATTTCCGTGGTCTCTTTGAATTTTTGCTTTTGCCGCGCCGACATCATACTGAACGACATGTTCAACATGTCTTCGGCAGACACCCGCGCCTGCTCAGTTAAAGGCACCAGATCGCCATCAATGCGCAGGTGAGGATAGTTCCCAACCTTCAAATGCAAGTCGGAAGCGCGGCGCTCCATCGCGATGCGGAGCAAGTCGTCGATATTCATGCAGGCGGGACTCCAGCTACTCTCGCTATCATCTCCCGAACCGGACCCGCACACGAGATGACGGAGGTAACGGCACCACTAGGTCGTGGCTGCCCGCACCAGACAAAAAAGCCGCCCCACTGGGCGGCTCACTTGGAGACGCAGGATGCAGGCGAATCTTCAGGCCGCGGCTTGAAACGGCTCGTCGAAGCTCCCTCCATAAATCGAAGGCACCTTCGATCCCATCGGACGCAGGTAGGTAGCCAACTCGCCCCGATGATGAATGCTGTGATTGTTCAGAAATCCCAGATAGAAGGCCGCCGGGAAGTTGAAAACGAAAAACTGGACCGGTGTCAGCAACTGGGCCGCCGACAAAGCGCCCACCCGCTCCGCCCCGCGCTTCACATTCCGGTCGTACCAACCCACCAGTTCCGCAACCGTATTGGGTTTATCCGCCGGAGACGGAGGCGGCATGACGAACTTAAGATCTGCGATCGCGTCCAGGAACTGCACGTCAGTGTTGGCGAGGTGCCAGGCCAGTTCCCAGGCCGTGCGCGCGTGGGGATCTGGCCGGTAGTCCCTTTTTCCGTCGGGGATGGCAGCCAAAACTCTCTTGGTAATTTCAAGTTCTCGGGCAACGCCATCAAGCATCATGGCGCGATAGCCCAGGACAAATTCAGGCGTGGGAGCAGACATAACGGGTCTCCTTTAGGCTGGGGTTAAGGGAAAAAGACAACGAAAACAACGCTGTCGCATGCGATCAGCCGGAATTCACTATAGTTCAAGGCTGCAGTAGACGCAAACGGCCGGTCGACTAGGAAGCAAAGCACTCTCTTCGCGACGAAAGCGCTAAACCGCCACGGGCTGTTTAGATCCCACTGGAACCGGAGTCAGCCAGTTATGGCGATCAGCCTTCTCGCCGCGGACAATGCCATAAAACTCCGCTTGCAGAGACTTGGTCACCGGGCCGAGCTTGCCCTCGCCAACATTGATTCTGTCGACCGAGCGAATGGACGTGATTTCGGCGGCAGTGCCGGTCAAGAAAACTTCGTCGGCGACGTAAAGCGACTCGCGCGGAATCTGCTGCTCTATCACTCTGATGCCAAGGTCGCGCGCGATCTGCAACACCGAATCACGCGTGATGCCCGGAAGCACGGAGTTGCCGAGCGGAGCTGTCTGCATCACGCCATTGCGCACGACGAACAGATTCTCGCCCGAGCCTTCGCTGACGTAGCCGTTCACGTCCAGCGCGATACCTTCGACGTAGCCATTAACGATAGCTTCCATCTTGATGAGCTGCGAGTTCATGTAGTTCGCGCCAGCCTTGGCCATGGCTGGCAGAGTGTTGGGTGCGATCCGCGTCCACGAAGAAATGCAAACATCCACTCCCTCGTTGGCATCCGCCCCTAAGTACTTTCCCCAGGGGTAATTGCAAATATAGATTTCGGTGGGGGAGTTGAAGGGATTGACTCCGGCTTCGCCATAGCCGCGGAGAACGATGGGGCGGACGTAACAGGGCCACACACCGTTGTGGCTCACCAGTTCGACCATGGCGTTTACGATCTCGTCTCGGGTGAAAGGGATGTCGATGCGGTAAATACGGGCGGAGTCGACCAGGCGCTGCATGTGTTCGGTGGCGCGAAAAATGGCAGGGCCACTGGGCAGCGCGTAGCAGCGAATGCCTTCAAACACCGAAGAGCCGTAGTTTACGACGTGAGACATCACGTGGAGCGTCGCGTCATCCCAGGCGATGAACTTGCCGTTGTGCCAAATCTTGTCCGTCTTCTGAATCGCCATGCAGAACTCCTTTGGTATACAGATTCGCGGAAGCGGCTGGGGGCTTCTCCGATTGTCGAAGAAAATTCTTCCAGGTTGGAATTATATCGTGGAACTGGGCTTTCCGAAGAATCGTTCGCATAGGCTAAACGGTGGCGCAGATACGAATCCGGCTTGCACCCGCGACGGCTAGCGAATCTGTACGATGTTGTTGGCAACGAACCCGGCTTCACCGGCAACCATCAGGCGCATCGCGATGCGTTCGCTTTTGTAGTGGTGGGTTCGGTGCAACAAGTACGCGACTCCCACTGCCGCGCCAAAGCCTAACGCTGATCCGGCAGCTTCTCCGGGTGCACCACGCGTGACGAAGGGGCGCATCACCGGATTGACTTCGCGGAGCCCCTCGTTCAGTCCGCGCTGCGTGGTAATGGCGTCGGCGGCGACCAGTCCGGCCAGGATGCTGAGGTCGACTTTACTTTCGAACGTCCAGAAAGGATGTTGGCTCGGCGCATCCGGTAGCGCAAACTTGTTCACTGCGAAATTCTGGGCCTGCATAGCGGCACTCAGCAAAACAATCGAGAGGAGGTATTTCATCTGATCTCCGTACAGTTAGTTGGTCCAGTTAAGATCAGAGTAAGTCGGAGAAACACGGTAGTACATGGCCCATATCGTGGGGGTAGGTGGCCTTTTGGTAAGAGTAACTCGATCGTGCTGGCAGGTTACCCGCCCTGTCTAAAGAGCCCGGAAATGGCTGCAGACAGGTGGTTTCGGCGGCGGTGAAGCTTTTCGTGTGGCGCTTGGTAACTGTTACCTTTGTTCCGAACATCTGTTCCGAAGATCCGCTCCAGTTAAGTTCATTTCTGAAGCAGAGTGCGGTGCAGAATCCGTTCCAACACGCGCAACGGCGAGCGTTCTGGATCGTTCATGGCGCTGACGGGTAAGTAGAACGTCTGCTCAAAGGCAAACTGGCCCGACATGGCGGCGTGAGATACCGAATCCGTGTAGCAGGCCCAGGTCGTGCCGGGCGGAATGGCAAGCTTCGTTTGCGGAACCTGAGACTGATAACCTAGATCCGCTTTCATACGATCATGAATGCCGAGCATGAAGTGGTCATATTCAGTTCGTCGTCCCTTTACGATTCGGAGCCAGTAAAGCAGCGTTGCTGTTGCCGGCAGAGGCGGCTTAATTCCGGGCAAGAGCTTGGCCGCAGCCTGCTCGAAGCTTTCTCCCACCCGCCAAACGCGGGGCATCTGTAGATTGACATTCGTGAATACGCGAAGAATACGCAGGCCCTGCATGGGGCGCGAGGGAAAGGCATCCACGTGCAGCCGGGTATCGTCGTGCCGCCAGGATGTGGTTCGACCGGCGATCTCGGCGGGACGAAAGCTGGTGAATCCTGGTTGCAGATGATTGCGATATCCGGGACAGAGAGCCTGCAGCAGGTCAGAAGACCGCTGGTAGTAGCGCTGTAACATGGCGAGTAACTCGTCGCGCTCGGTTCCCTGGCAGCGCGTGCCCTTCAAAACGCCGGAGTGAGGGCGGAAGCTCACGTTTTTCGATTTGCCGTCCAGACAATCGGGAGAGAGAAACCGGCGCTCGGTCTCGGACAGCTCGAACGGGAGCTGCGGCGCGTAGAGCAGCTTTCCGTTTTCGAGCGCATCCGCGGCGTTCGCTACGACCTCCGGAGAGAACGGACCTTGCCAGGACGTGATGTCGAGCGACTCGAGGATTTCCATTTCGCATCATCCTAAACTGTCGAGGGTGCCCCGTCCACGTTCCACTCACAGGCGCAGGGCGATTTTTTCCGCCGCCTCTTTCGAGCTGATTACGGGATGCACTTCAAAGTCAACGAGGTCGCTCCAATTTGCCATCCATTGATCGAGGAGCGCGCGATCTTCCGTTTCCATAAGCTGGTAACATCGATCGAGGTTGTCATTTACCCAGCTCGACACGTAGGAGAGTCCCGCTGGCGCTAGTCGTCCGTGGTCTCGAAAGCGGCGATAGACGGGCGCGGCGTCTCCGTTCTTGAAGTTCTCGATCACCATGTATAAAGTTTTGCTCATTGATCCTCCCTTTAAAAGATCCTCCCTTTAAAAAGAGCATCGTAACAGGCCGATTTTTTGGTTCTGGATCACGATCGGTTTCAGGTCATCCAAACAGGGGTGTGAACCACCTGGAGGATTTATGGAGAGTCGAATCGCTTATCTGAAAGTGGCGCCAGGAGCGTACAAGGCTATGTTGGGGCTGGAGGAATATCTTCATCAGTGCGGGCTGGAAGAATCTCTGCTTGATCTGATCAAGCTGCGAGCTTCGCAGGTCAACGGTTGCGCGTACTGCATCGACATGCACTGGAAAGATCTGCGGGCGGCAGGTGAAAACGAGCAGCGGCTTTACGGTCTGGACGCATGGAAGAGTCTCCGTATTACAGCGATCGCGAACGGGCAGCGCTCGCTTGGACGGAGGCGGTAACGAACATCCGGGATGGGCACGTACGCGATGAGGTTTATGAGAACGTGCGAAAATATTTTTCCGAGAAGGAATTGGCCGATCTGACGTTGGCGGTGGCTGCTATCAATGCCTGGAACCGGCTCGCGATCTCGGCGCGAACGGAACCGGGGACGTACAAGGCAAATAAGGAGCAGGGGAAGAAGAGCGCCTAGTGGGAAGCCGGCCTGGACCCTTCGACTTCGCTCAGGGCAGGCTCACGAGGCACCCGTCGCTCCATCGAATTTTTTAGTGGCGCCAGATTTTCTGCGCGGGGTGGGCGCTGTCGCTGGCAGAAGGGGCAAGCCCCGTCTCTACGTTTGTGTTGGGCGCGGTTACGGTAACGGGCGCGGCTATGGCGGCTGCCGGTGTTGTGGTGGCTGGTTCTTGCTTGGCGCCTACTTCGTCTCCGCGGAAATAACGGTCTTTGTTCTTGGCGGCTCGCATTTCTGGCATGGCGGTATAGGGTTTCGAGTAGTCGTTATTGGCGTTCCAGAAAAGAAAGCCTATGCCGCCTTTTTGTTTCGCTACCTCTACTTGTACTTCAACATATTGGGGCGAGTAAGTCTTGGTGCGCCAGGCGAAGGCTTGCAGCCAGGGGCGGATCACCACATTGCTGTCTTTCGTGATGAGCTTGAAGCGGTCCATGGACTCGCCGATGAAATGCTCGGGCGCGTCGCCGGGGCGGGCGATGCCGTCCATGCCGAAGAAGTGCGAGGGATAGATCATGGGCGAGAGCACGTCACAGTGCCTGGCCATGGCTACGATGTCCTGGCCGGTGTGCGCGAGATCGACCTGACGCTGCCAGGCCATGACTCCGAAGACGTCGAGCGAGAACAGGGCGCCGGTGGGATGGATCTGGGCATAGGCGCGGCTGAGGAAGTCCGCGATCACATCCGAGCGCTGAATTTGTTTCGGATGGCTGGTTGGATGGTCCGTCGAATGATCTTTTGAATCGCCGGCGGCGGTGAGATCCGTCTGGTAGTTAAACGACGCATCCTTCTGGTCGCCTTCGGCGGGAAAGCGGACGTAATCGAACTGCACTTCATCGACTCCCGACTGGGCTACGAATTTGGCGAGGCCGATATCGTAGTCCTGGACCTTGAGGTTCGAGGGATCGGTCCAGACCAGTTTGCCGTTTTCGCGCCAGGGTTGGCCGGTGCTATGGGACTTTACCGCCAGTTCCGGATGAGTAGTGACCAGATGCTCATCGCGGAAGATGGCGATGCGCGCGATCGCGTGCATGTTTTCGGAATGCAGAAAGTGAATGAACTTAGGCAGATCGGAAATATAGTGGCGCTGTCCGGTGGCTAAGGGGTGGTCGAAGGCGATGTTGACGATGCCGTCGCTGTCTTTGATATCGAAAACGACCGCGTTGCCGCCTACCTCGCGCCAATGGCGGATGATGCGCAATCCATGATCGCTGCCGGCCATGACTCCGGTCAGATAAATGGCGCGGACTTCGAAATCTCTTGCAACTGGTACTGATTTCTCTACAATAGGCGATTCGAGAATTCCGGGGATTATGATCTGCTCTCCGGATTTCAGGAAGACCCCCGGGCGGTTGTGATTGGCCTCGCGGATGGCTTCGGCCAGTTCGGTCGAGGTGAGGTACTTGGTCCGCCTCAGATATTTGCGGGCGACCGACGGGATGCTGTCTCCGTGCTGGGCGACGTAAAGGTCGGAGCCGGGAGGCGCGATTACGGATTCAGGCGCCGGGGGCTTCGTAGTCGCGTTGGCTTTTATCTGTATCAACTGCAGGGCGTGGGGATTCTGTACTCCCGCGGCGATGGGAGAAAAGAAGCCGAAACTGGTCAGGGCCACGCGCAGGACGAAGGCGGCAAGGCTCGCTAGCGAGAGTCTGGCTGGCGAGAATCTGGTTGCAGAGAGTCTAGTCGTCGAAAATCCAAGCGTCGAGAATCGGAACAAAGATGTTCTCCGAAAGGAAAGCTATTTCCATTTCTATTGTGCACTGGCGGTAACCTGGCCTGCCAGTTACTTGCGGCCAAGCAGGTGCCTGCTTACAGGACATGGGCGTAGGGGTAGCCAGGGGACTGAGGGAAAGTGCCCGCAGTCTGCAAACAATTGCTCTTGGGGAAACTGTGCGTAACATTACGGTCGACACATAAGGCAAGCTAGCCGCATCTAAAACGATGAGAAGCAGGGGTATACGTCGCATCCGGAAGATGGCTAACGGCTTGCACTAGGAGGCAGTGGGTGGGGAAATGAAACCTACCTCCTGAGTGACAAAAATGAGCAGTTTCGCAGAAAAGCGCTTTTCAGAAAGTACGCAGATCCCGGAAAGGAAACAGGGGCCCGAAACGATGAGAACGAACCTTGCAACTGTGCTGGATCCGAGCCGCCGCAGCAACGACGCCCGCGACTTTGAGGGCGCTTTGCGCCGGAAGATTGTAGGGCAGGATCAGGCGATCGAAAAGGTCGCGGAAATCTATCAGATGTTCCTGGCCGGGCTGAATGCACCGGGCCGTCCGGTGGGCAATCTGCTGTTCCTGGGGCCGACCGGCTCCGGCAAGACGCGGGTGGTAGAAGCGGTGGCCGAATCTTTGTTTGGCGACGCGCGGGCCTGCATCAAGATCGATTGCGCCGAGTTCCAGCACTCGCACGAGATTGCCAAGTTGATCGGCTCGCCTCCGGGATATCTGGGACACCGCGAGACTCATCCGCTCTTGACGCAGGAAGCGCTCAACCAGTGGCACACGGAAAAACTGAAACTGTCGATCCTGTTGTTTGACGAAATCGAGAAGGCTTCCGACTCGCTGTGGCAGTTGTTGCTTGGAATCTTGGACAAGGCGACCCTGACGCTGGGCGATAACCGGCGTGTGGATCTTTCGAGTTGCATCATCATCATGACCTCGAACCTGGGCGCGGCGGAGATGTGTGGATTGGTGGATGGCGGCCTGGGCTTCGCGCCGAAAGCGGTGCAGGTGGATAACTCGCTCGACGAAAAGATGAACCGTTCAGCGGTGGATGCGGCGCGGCGCAAGTTTGCACCGGAGTTCATGAACCGCATCGACAAAATTGTGGTATTCAAGACGCTACGTTCCGAACACCTGCAGCAGATCCTGGAAATTGAATTGGGGATGGTGCAACAGCGGGTCCTGATGGCAGCGGGGGCACACCAGTTTGTGTTCAACTGCACGCCGGAGGTGAAGAGCTTCCTGCTCGCCGAAGGCACCGACCCGAAGTACGGGGCGCGGCACCTGAAACGGGCGATTGAACGGCACCTGGTGTTTCCGCTGGCGAACCTGGTGGCGACGGGACAGGTGAAGTTGGGAGATTTCATCCGCGTCGATCTGCTCGGCGAGAGCAAGCTCACCTTCGTGAAGGAAGCGGAGGGCGCGATGGTGCCCGTGCTGCTCGAGCGTTACGGAGCGGCGGCGGCCATGCCGGCGGTAGCGGCAGCGAGAGCCGCGCGTCCAGTGATTCAACGTAAGGAGTTTGGCGCCGGATCACTCAACGAGAATAAGTAAGTCAAGTTGCTGGTAGGTGGGGCACCGCGTGGGCGGTGCCCTTTTCTTGTTTGTGGAACCTTCTTTTCTTGCCGGTCGCGATCACTTGCCAACGTATGGATGCACCTGCACTCGCGACTGGGTTAATTCTTTGACGTCCAGATGTCCCTTATGGTCCGTGTCCAACCTGTCGAACTCCGCTTCCATAAACTTCATCCATTCCTGTTTGGAGATCTTGCCACTCTTGTCCGCGTCCATCACCAGCAAGAGTTGCTTAGCCGCTTCGGTTGCGGCGGCACGCTTCCTTTCTCTTTCAGCCCTTTCAGCCGCCGGCGTGGGAGAAACTACGCCGGTTGATTTCTCGGATTGGGCTGCAGCGGTATTCACCGCCATCACTCCGGCTAAGAACGGTGCCGCGATGCTGGCGGAAACAATCGGCAAGGTCTTAAACATGGTCCACCTCAACATGGTCCACCTCCGTTTTGGAATCGCTTGACTAGGCAAAGCAGGCTTCCCCGTGAGGAAGCCTGCATGCAACACTTGAACTAGAACTTAACCAGGATGTCGATATCGACTATGGACTCGTCTCGGCGCAGATCCGGGAACCATACGCCGCTCGTACTCCCAGGCGTGCCGCAAGCGGTTTCCGCGGCGGTGAGGGTCTCTTGCATGGACGAATTCCCGTTCATGCAAGCAAAGTACTCGGGATATCCGTTGTTGGTATAAGGCACCCCGCCCGGACCCGGCGGCGTAATTCCGCCGTGGCCAGTCCAATACGGCACACTAGCGTGACGGTAGTCATACTCCCAGCGGAAAGTGAGCCACTGCCTGGGCATGTAATCAAACGTGAGCGAAGAATCCCAGGCCTTGAATGGGTCTCCCGGATTCCCGGTAAAGTAGGGAGCGTTGATGGCTGCGGAGGGGGCCGTTTCACCATTGATGGGCGGATCCAGGACCAGATAGCGTCCGGGATTGTTGATTTGGCCGCCGCCGACGGTGAGTCCGAACGTGTCCTTCTTGAACCACATGCGGTTGTAAAGCATGTAGCCGACAAAGCTTTGCTTAGGATCGATTCGTCCCTGCGGAAAATTAGCACTCGGTTGCGCAAGCGGGTCCCTCTTGTCACCGAGGCAGCTCACGCCTGCCAAGGTGGCCGTGCTGGGACCAAATTCACAACCCAGATCGCCAGTGAACGAGAACGCCATCTTGTCGAGGGTCTGTCCGGGTCGGTCGAAATACTTGACCTCAATACTGTTGTCGGTATGGATGCGGCCTCGATTCGGTATGTAGAGATCGTCGTGGCCCAGACCGTAATTGTTGGAGATGATGTTCACCCAGGGTCTTGGGGTCCACTTGATCTGCCCACCCAGACCCTTCCTCGTGTTGGCCGAGCCATACGATTGCCATCCATTGATGAACCACGGCTCAATCTTTAAGTGGGGAGTGGGGAAAATCTGCACTCGCAAGCCCTCGAAAAACCATGGCGTGTTGGAAGAGACATATGAGGGCTGATAAGCCCAGTTATCGGCGTTGTAATAACTGAACAGGCCGATGTATGACAAGAAAATTCCTGCGTCGATGTTGATTCCATTCAACGCGTTAATGTGATACCCACCATAGGCCTCTGCGATATAGCGATCGGCAGTGTCGAGGTCCCACTGGCCCTTTGCCGGGCTGGGATCATTGCGCGGTGTGGTTGTGGAATACATGCCAAATTGAGTCATGAACCGGGCGCGGACGTTGTCGTAGTGGAAGTCGCCGCCAATGCCGAGCTGCTCCAACTGGATTTCGTTGGCGCGAAAGATTTCGCTCGACCCGCCTATCGAGTTGTCGATTGGCTTATTGAAATCGTAGTTGTAGGTAATGTCGGCCCGAATTTCTGGCGTGAAGAATTTTGAATCAAAGGCAACGTCCTTGTTGCGCGGGTTGCCGTTGAGCCAAGTCCAGTCCCAGTCGGAAAAAGGATCGATCTTTGCCTTCTTTGTGGGCGCGGCCGAGGAGTCGCCTGATGGTTGTGCCACCATAGCCTGCGCCGGCAATGCCACCAGCAAGGGCGCGGCTTTCGCCGGAACTACTGGCGCCAGAGATGCGTTGGTCGTCGCGTCTATCGTCGCGTTTGTTGTCATGCTTGTCGTCATGTTCGTCGTGGCTGTCCGGCTCTTCAATTCGGCCTCGAGCTGCTCGATGCGGGCCTTCATCGCCTCCAACTCCTTTGCGATATCAGCCGCGACCGGATCTGGGGCGGCCGCGGGCCGGGCAGAAGATACATCAGGGGCAGCCGGCGGTTCGTGTAAGACTGCCACTTTCGTTGGAGCGTCTGATTGCGTCGGAGACTGCGCGTAACCGCGCGGAATCTGGCCAATCGTGACAATCAAAACCAGCACTGAAGAAAGAGTTGAAAAAGCTATGGGATTACGCAATCGAGTTCTCATGATTTTCATGATTGAGTCCTTTCCGGTCCGAAGTCGGGGTCTTCCTTAGTCGATGACCGGTCGTGCAATGCGAGTGAATTGCCAAAGGATATTTGTCCCTTGATTTTCTTTGTGGCGAAGTTACCATCACATTCGAAAACACGTAAAGATCGGATAAACAGTTCATAAAGAGCATATAAAGACTTTTTAGAAGCGGCTGAAGGGGAAGGAAACGTCACCATGAAGGGAAATGCCCACTTTTATCGTTCTCTAGTAATGGGTGGGGACGTTACCGGGCTAAGGTAGCCGGTTCCCTACGTTCCCAACAACGAGGAGCTTCAGTCATGTTCGATTACACGAAAGTAAAACTTGGTAAACAGACCGCTCACCACGACAGCCGAGTTCCCATGCTGAGCAAGTACACCGCCAGCCTTCCGCCGGCCCCGGCGGCCACAAGCTATGACAGCAAAATCACCAACCTGGGCATGATGTTGAACAATACCCTGGGAGATTGCACCTGCGCCGCCGTCGGCCACGTCATCCAGCAATGGACGGCCGAAGCGCAAAAGAAGCAGGTCATTATTCCAGACCCGGATATCTTGAAACTCTACGAGGTTGTGGGTCACTACAATCCCGACAATCCCAAGACCGACCGGGGCGCGATTGAAATCAACGTGCTCAACTACTGGCTGGCAAATCCGTTTGTCGGAAACAAACTGAGCGCATTTTGCGCACTCGAACCGCAGAATCTCCAGGACATAAAGGACGCGGTGTACATCTTTGGCAACTGCTACATCGGTCTTCAAATGCCGCTGTCGGCGCAGGGTCAGACCGTGTGGACACTTCCGCCGGGCGGAGCCACGGGGAAGGGTGCGCCCGGTTCCTGGGGCGGCCACGCGGTTCCAATTGTTGCTTATGACGCGCGCGGACTCACCTGTATCACCTGGGGCGAGCTCATACGCATGACCTGGCAGTTCTGGAATGCATATTGCGACGAGGCTTACGGGCTGCTCAGTCCAGACTGGATCGCCGCCGGGAAAGCCCCATCAGGGTTCGACTCGCAGCAACTCATAACCGACATGGGCGAGCTGAAAGCCGCCTTCCCGAAAGGCCATTCGATCGCGGCCTAGCGAAATTTTTGGGCGGGAAGTGTCTGGCTTGCGAGGCTTGCCGGGTACTTCCCTTTTGTCTTTTTCGTTCTACAGCAGCTGCGAACGCGAATTCGGCGAAGCACCAAAGGAGGATAAACTTTATGGCAGAGCGCGCATTCACCCCACTGCACCCCATCAATGTCGAAGATCTCCGGCTCAATTACGATCCCGAGTCTCCGCAAAAGCGCTTTAAAGCGGCCGGCGTCGAAGGTGCTTTGCTGAGCGAGAGTGAGCGGCTCCCGAGCATGGTTCCATGGCCTGCTGCCACCAAGCCCACTCCCGCGCCGCTGCCCAAGGCGCCGCCTGAGAGCGCTGACTTGTCCCAGTTTAAGGGTTACGATGCCGTCGTCGTGACTTGGACGTCCGCCGAAGCGGCCGCACTCGCAGCGCTGTTCACACCCGGCTTCCAGGTATCCCAATGGTACGAGTATCGCTACGATGTGCAGAGTTACATTCCGCTGGTCACCGGGGACATGGCTCCCTTCAACGACAAGACGGCGGATATGGCACGCTACTACCACAGCCTGGGCTTGTATTTTCCAATCCGCATCGGAAAGGCCAGCGTCTTGCTGATGAAATCGGGCTTGCATCTTGACTACGATGGGCCGGCATACCCGGTCCGGAAAATGATCACGGAGGTTGTGCAAACTGTGCAACCAAAGCTTTTCATAACTACCGGAACCGGCGGAGGAATTGGAAAACAAGTTGAGCTGGGCGATGTTGTCATCGCCGGCCACACCAAATTTGACTGCGTAACCCAGTTCAAGAGTGAGCCGTGGGCAACGGCTTCTTATACGACGTCTCCCATCCCGGCCGGCGCGATTCAAGCAATCACCCCGGCGCTGACCAAGGTCAACGCTTCGCGCATCCAGGGTGCACGGCCCGTCCCCAAGCTGTGGGACACGGCCGCAGATACCATTGTGACCACTGATTTCTTCGGCTTTGACGATTCCACCAACTACTACAAACTTCAGGGATTGGGCCAGGCATGCGACATGGGAGATGCCATGGTCGGCAACGCCCTGAAACAGTTTCCTGACATGAAGTGGCACGCGATACGAAACGCATCCGATCCGCAGATACCAAATCCATCGGGCAACATTGAGCAAGCCAAGCAGGAAGCTGGGCAAATTTACTCGAAATATGGCGCCTTCACCACGGCCGCGAGTGTCATCGCTACCTGGGCCGTGATTCAGGCGAGCTTCTAAGCGTCGTGACGGGTGGGGTTAGCGGCTCCCAGCGGCAGCGCTGCCGGTTTTCTTGCCCGACTCCCGGGCGGCGACGCTGAGTTCTTTTTCCAGCGAAGAGAAGCGCTGGAAGACTTCGTGCAGACGCAACGCCATGTTGCGGATGGCATCGGCTTGCGCCCGGACCGTGGCGGGCAGTCCGGGCTCGTGCACCAGTAGTTCCGCGTTTCCGAGTACGGTCGTGAGGGCGTTATTGACGTTCGTCCGCATCTCCACTATATAACGCCCGAGGGTAGCCTCGGCTTGGACGACGGCGCAGGTTTTCTGGGCTTCCGCAGCTCGGGACTCGGCCTGACGGCGGCGAAGAATTTCACGTCCGATGAGACCAGCCAGCGCCGCCCAGACCCCGGGATCGCGGCGCAGCCCAAGAACGGCTCCGTGGATGTCGTAGAGACCGCGCGACGGATCGGAGTGAATCAGGATGGCAGGCTTGCCGGCAGCGGCGAGGGACTGCTCTAGATGTTTGTTCAGGCGTGGGTTCGGAAGTTTGCGCCGGCCGCTCTTAGCCTTTTTCACAGAAGAAGCGTCGGCGATTGCGAGGTCGTAGTGCTTGCCCTCGAGGTCGCGAGAAAGGCCGTCGTCGAGCACGGTGAACTCCGGATCATCGCAACCGAGAGCATGATCATAATCTGGGGTCCGGGGCCAATTCGCGGTAATCTCCCGTGAAAAGGCTGGATCGCTGGCAAGGATCAGAACGGTCGGGCGATTCATGCTCTCATGGTTCACTTTCTGGGCTTTCGTTCTCAGCAATTTGGCGTTTGCGGTGGAGACGCGGCGAGCCGCGTTTTCCGCGGAATCTACTTTTGTGTTCCGCTGCCATGTTTTCCGGAAGCAGCAGCGGCGCGCGCGGCGCGCGGAGCCTTGGTCGCTCCGTTCTGGAGTGCGTCGTCGACCGCCGCTCGCAGATCGACCAGCATGCGCAAGGGCTGGCCCGAGGAGTATTCAGCGTGGAACATCACTTTCCAGGACTGGCAGATCATGCGCAGACGCACGATCGGTTCATCGGCGGAGAACTGGGCGCGGCGGCAATCGACGGTGGGGACGCCGCGGCGCTCGAGTTCGCGCAGGCCATCCTGGATGGCGTTCAGATCGTCATGCATGAGGCGGAAAAATATCCGCCGGATCATGAAGCTGAATCGCACAAAGGCCACCATGGCCGCGGGCTCGAAATAGCGGACCGCGTTCTGGATCTTAAGCTTGCGTCCTTGCTCGAGCGCACCGCTGTGCAGTAATTCGCTGAGGCGGCGACAATGCGCCGCCGACTGCATGATGGTGTCGAGCGAACTTAACCATGCGGGAAGCTCCGGTTGTTGCGGCCCGAGCACGGGCTCGAGCACCTGGGCGACATAATCGAGGTCTACGTCGCTGTCTTCCAGGCCCGAGGGCGCGCACAGCGAAAAATACTGGACGAGCAGGAAATCGGTTTTATCGCGGTCACTCGCGGACTTCGTGGTCTTCTGCAGGTGATGCCCAAGAAGATGACGCAGCACGGGTTCGCTAGCCAGGGACGTGGTTTGCAGAAACTGACGCAACTGATGCACCTGGAGCTGCGCGTCCACCTGCTGCAGCCAGACGGCGGCGTTCTCGACCGACTCGGGCGATGGCGAAAAACCCTCGTCATCATTAATAGAAATAGGGCAAGCGGAAATTTCAATCACAAATTCGCGCACCAGGGCAGAGTAAACCGGCTGCAGGGCGCGGAGCATAGCTCCCTGGTCTTCGAAGGCAGTCTGAGTTTCGGTGGATGCAGTCATGATTTCACAATCCAATTGGGAACATCTTTGAGGAAGCGGGCCGCAACCACGGTCCGCTCCCGATGATATTGAACTGCAACTACGGACGCTTCGGCATGAAGCGAGCCGTCGTTGCTCTCGACCAGGACACGATCGGCAAATTCCAGAGGGCGGTCGACCACGAACAGAACTTCGCGCGGCGTACCGAACTCGATGATCGTGTCTTGAAAAAAAACGCTTTCGTTTTCGCGGGCACTGGCATTGCCGTGGCCATGGCTGTCGCCATTTCCGTTGTCGTTGCCGTTGCTGATGATGGTGCGGCTGAGTTTGATGGGGATCCTTACCGGCGTGGCTTCGGGGAAAAATTTGGCTAAGCGGCCGACGACCTCTGATTCGAACGCGCGAGCGGTTGCCTGGTTGGGCACGGAAACCTCAATCCCGGGGGAGCTGGAGCAGACGGGTCTCCTCTTTTTCCTGGTTTGGAAGAGTTGCGAGGGGACTCATTCTGCTTTATCGCCATTCCGTAGTGCACGGGCACCGCCAAAAACTTGAAGGTCATGCCCCGAAGAACAAATGGAAGCAAAGGCAGGGAGTTAAGGCCGCCGAGCAAGAGTGAATTCCGTTGGTTTTTCGGGGCTCGCAGAAAGCGCGTCTCAGAATGACACGATCGTCTCAGTTCGTCGCTTGCCTGGATGAAACGCCGGGCGGCCCGCCCGGCCGGACGGGCGAGGACGCCCGTCGCTCCACGAGTCCTTATTGCAGGGCGGTCGATTGCGGAGACTCCTCGCGCGCGCCTATGTTATAGCGCTTCAGTTTGCGATAGAGAGTCGCTCGGCTGATGCCGAGCATTTTGCCGGCTAGAGCCTTGTCTCCTTTTACTTGTGAAAAGACACGCTTGATGGTGGCGCGTTCGATATCTTCGAGGTCAGTGCCAGCGACTTCTTGCAAATCGGGCGCTTTGGCCTGGACTTCAGCGCGCGCGATTGCGGGAGGCAGGTCATTGACTTCGATGATCCTCTGATCGCCGAGAGCGACGGCGCGCTCCAGACAATTTTCCAGTTCGCGCACATTGCCGGGCCAGTCGTAATTCAGCAGCGCCTTCATGGCGTTGCCCGAGACCTGGACGCCGCGTCCGGGAGCGAGACGTTCGAGGAAAAACGCCGCCAGGATGGGAATGTCGGAACGGCGCTCGCGCAGCGGAGGCAAAGAAATAGTAACCACGTTGAGGCGGAAGAAGAGATCCTTGCGGAACGTTCCCTTCTTGTATTCGACGTCGAGATCGCGGTTGGTGGCAGCCATGATACGCACGTCCACTTTGACTCTTTGATTGCTGCCCACGGGGCGGACTTCTTTTTCCTGCAAAAAACGCAAGAGTTTGGCTTGCATTTCGAGCGGAAGTTCGCCAACCTCGTCAAAAAAAATGGTTCCGCTATCGGCCGATTGCAACAGTCCCTGCTTGGAGTGAAGCGCGCCGGTGAAAGCGCCTTTTTCGTAGCCGAACAATTCGCTTTCGATGAGGGTGGGGACGAGCGATCCGCAGTCAACGGCAACGAAAGGGCGAGTGGCCATGGTTCCGCGAAAGTGCAGCGCGCGGGCCACCAGTTCCTTGCCGGTCCCGCTTTCGCCCGAAATCAGGACTGGAGTGCGCGTGTCTTTAAGCCGGGAAATAAGGCGCAGGACATTCTGAATGCCGGCGGAATTGCCAATGATGCCGTGGAGCGAGGTCTCGGTCTCGGAACGTTCTCGGAGATAGAGATTTTCTTCGACTAGGCGAACCTTGTCGGCCATGCGGCACAGGAAGAGGCGCAATTCGTCGAGCGGAGAAAAGGGCTTGGCAATGTAATCGTAAGCGCCCAGCTTCATCGCCCGCACCGCGGTTTCGACCGATCCGTGGCCGGT
>JBEKXC010000063.1:0-22339 GCA_049512435.1 Terriglobales bacterium
GCTGGCCACTCGGCTGGCCACCGGAAGATAAGGTAGTGGTGCAGTGTGAAAATTGCCGTCCCTCAGCGGGTAAACAGATTGCTGAAAAACTCGGCTTTCAATGCCCAGCCCCTAAAAGGGGCATCTGATTTTGAACGAATTGCGGTATCGCTAAAGCGATACCCTGATACGAAACTGGAGTTTTTCAGCAAACTGTAAAGCCGTCGATGAAAATACGATGCTTGCGGCACGGCTGAAGGCGTTCCTTCCCGTTCTTGCTCGCCCATAGTTCTCCGGCTGCCTTAGACGGGGCAAGCCCCGTCTCTACACGAAATCTTCAGCAGGCTGTGAAGTCGTGCCCTTTCAATACCGGTTCACGCTATAAGGATTAGGCGCCTGCTTACACGGAGGTAACTTTCGTTTCCATTCTCTGCCGACGATACTACGAGTTGAGGACTCCTGCGCAGCGCCTATGGTGCGGTACTGGCCTTACACGCGGCGCCACGTAATCGGAGTGTGACACGGGAGAGATCGATGACGAAACCTGCGACAGCTCTTCTTTTCGCCGCAGTCGTGATTAGTGTTGGTTGTAAGAGTCAGTCCGGGACGTCGGCTGCGCCGGGAGTAGCGATGGCGAGTTCGGCTGTGACCGCGCCGGTCGCCGCCCCGCCTTCGGATCCGCCGACGGTCGACGTGGGACTCACGGTTGACCAAGCTTACTTCGCCATCCCGCACCGGCGAACGATTTGGCGCGAAAGTGATTCCACCGTTCCTTCCACCGAACGGGCCTATTTAAGGGCGACTTTCGAGATGTTGGATCAGGCGGTTGCGGTGCGGGTCGCGGGTCAGCAAAACTTTACTGGTCAGCGCTTCGATTCCCCGGACATCGATGGCGAGTACGGGCGGCTGATCGCTTATGCACAGGCCATGCCAGTGCCGGTTGGTCTGGCCTCCTATCACAGGAAGATTCTCGATGCACTCGCCGGCGAGCGGCAGTATTTCGCCGATTGGAAGTCGGCGCGAGAGGGTTTCCAGTTTGCCCGGCAGCCGGCGAATCATCCGGGGGTGCGTCAGGCCTCCTCGAACCTGCGAGCGGCCTATGGGGAGCTCATGGCGAAGTATCCAGAGGAGAGTCAGAGTAACAGGGACGCGTTTTTTGACTATCACTGTGCGCTGGATTTCCTCTAGACTGTCTTTCCCCTAGAAAAACAGGTTCTGAAAATCGAGCGCGGCCCGCGTTGTAAACTCGGTCGTTGTAAACTCGGTTATGACCGTGCCTTTGCCTCCGCGCTCTTCTGATTCAGGCAATCTTTTCTTTTCGCGTAAATCTGCGCCTAAATCCGCGACCACCGCTTACACTGCTCACGTCGATGGCGGAGCTCGGGGCAATCCTGGGCCTGCCGGCTATGGCGTTGCCATTCAGAACGCCTCCGGCCACCCGGTCGCCGAGCTCAGCGAATACCTGGGACACCGGACCAACAATTATGCCGAGTATCAGGGGCTGCTGGCGGCGCTTCGCTACGCTGCCGAAAACCAGATCAAGGCGCTCAAGGTGATCAGCGATTCGGAACTGATGGTGCGGCAGATGAAGGGCATCTACAAGGTGCGGCATCCCGAATTGCGCAAGCTTTATGAAGAGGCGCAGGCGCTGGTGCGACGACTTGAGTACTTTGAAATTCGACATGCGCTGCGGGAACACAACCAGATTGCGGATCGGCTGGCGAACGAGGCGATGGACCGCGGGCGCTAGTAGTTTGATTTTGTCATCCCGAGCGACGCAAGGGATGACAACTCATGAAAGGTGCAGCAAATTTTCCTCTTCAAATTTTTCTCTTCCTTATGCACCACCCGCCGGATTACTATTGCGCCCTCATCGCCACACGGGGAGGACTACGATGATCGGAGCACATTCGTTTGTTGGAATCAATTTCTGGGCGGTGCTGGCATCCGCCATCGTGAGTATGGTGATTGGGTTTCTGTGGTATTCCCCCCTCCTTTTCGCTACTCCCTGGATGCGCCTGATGGGATTCGATCCCAATGACAAAGCCAAGATCGCCGAGATGCAGAAAGGGGCAGGCAAAATGTACAGACTTTCGCTCGCCGCCAGCATCGTGTCGGCTGTCGTGCTTGCCAAGATCATTGACATCACCAGCGTTAACAGTGTTCCCTACGGAATGAAAATCGGCTTCGCCGTCTGGCTGGGATTCGTAACCACCGTACAACTCACCGGCGCGCTATTCGGCAAGCAGCCCACCAAACTCTACCTAATCAACACGGGATACCAACTGGTCTGCTACCTCGCCATGGGAGCCATTTTGGCGAAGTGGCCGCACTAGAGCGAGGTTTCAGAGTTTCAAGATTTCCTTAGATCGCGGCTTGACGCATTTCGGCCGACGGTGAGACGGGGCAAGCCCCGTCTCTACCCCGAATTCATTCCGCCGCCGAGTGATCGTGGATAATCTTCCATCCCTCGGGAAACTTGCGGAACACTAGCGTGAACAAACCGTGCGGCTTCTTTCCGTCCGACATCGTCAGATGAAATTCGCCGCGCACGAAGGCCGCTTCCGGGCCCAGCATCTCGATGCGCAAATTTGCAAATTCCAGCTTGCCCATTTCGTGGCCCGCGCCCTGATAATTTTTCTTGTAGCGATCGAGCGCCGCCTGCCAGCCCTTTGATTCATGGGCTCCGGAGAAAAATGTCAATTCGGGGGAATTCCAGTAGCCAGACATGAAGGCTTGGAGGTCTTGCCGGTTCCAGGCGGCCTGCTGCTCTTCAATTACTTTGCGGATTGCCGTGCGCGCGGCATCGCCGGCGTCCTGCGCACTGCTCGAGACGGCTAAGACAGCAATCACGCCTACCAGCAAAATCAAGTCTCGCATAAGGCCCTCCATGATCGTAAGGTATGCATCATATCGTTTTCGAGTTTGTGAAGTGGGGAGAAAAGCAGAGCAGATTCACGGTGTCCAGCCCCTGAAGGGGCAACGGACTTAGGAAGGGTTTGCGGCATCGCTGAAGCGATGCCCTGATACTTAACTCAAGCGCGTGACGGCTGGAACCTTATGCCCGATCGTTTTATGCCGATCGCTCTACGCCTGGCTTTTTTTCGCCGCCGCGGCTGCTTTTACCTTCACTGTTTCCCACGGCCGTCTTGGACGCTCTACCTCGGGCTGGTCGCGGTCTTTGATGCGATCGTACTGGTAGGAATCGCTGACAGTGCCGAGCGACTCGTTGTAGAGGCTGGGCAGACCCAGGGCCTCTTTCAGTTCTTCGGCGAACTGCTGCAGCGCTTTCAGGTGGTCGGCCGTGGCTGGCACTTCGGTCTTCGTCGTCTTCATAAACTGCTGGTAGCCGCGATTGACCAGTTTGGAAATTTCGCTGCCGATCATGTATCCGGGATAGGCGAAGATTTTTACGCCGCCGTCGTCGGTCTTCTGGATCGCCGCCGAGCAGTTGTACTTTTTCAGGAACACGCGGGTTTGCGCTCCCGGAGCTTCAATCAGGTCAAAGCCATGATCGCGCAGCCAGCTGACTGCTTCTTCGTAGGTTTTCTGTTCGACTTTCGCTGTCATTTTATGAACTCAATTCTCGTCTATCGGGTTAGATGCGGCTCTCGGGAAATTTGATCGAACCAAAACTGTATACGGCGAATCTAATGAACGGTAGAATTCGACGACGTTAGTATAGATATACCTTTTTTGGATTCTGGGCACATTACCGTGGTCACAGGGGGATGTCATTCAATGACGCCGGCTTCCGGCTCCGCGACATCGCAGGCTAAAGTGGCGTCTGGCTTACTGTCTGGCCTGCGAGGAGAAGCTGTGCTTGCGGCCATCGGCAATACACCGCTGTTGCCGCTTAATGCGCTTGTCCGGGACTTACCCAGCATACAACTTTTGGGCAAGGCCGAATGGTACAACCCTGGCGGATCCGTCAAAGATCGCGCCGCCGTCCGCATTGTGGCCGAAGCACGCCGCGCCGGCAAACTCGGTCCCGGAAGAATTCTGCTTGATTCCACCAGCGGCAACACGGGCATCGCCTATGCCATGCTCGGCGCCGCTCTCGGATTCCCGGTTACGCTCTGCGTGCCGGAGAATGTTTCTCTTGAGCGAAAACGCATTCTACAGGCATACGGCGCAAATATCATCTATACGGATCCGGCCGAAGGCTCCGATGGCGCTATCAAGATCGCGCGCCAGCTCGCCGAGCATCATCCCGATCTTTATTATTACGCCGATCAGTATTCGAACGAGGCCAACTGGCGGGCGCATTACGAAACCACCGCGAACGAAATCTGGCAGCAAACCGAAGGACGTATCACGCACTTTGTCGCCATGCTTGGCACTACCGGAACCTTCGTCGGCACGACGCGGCGGTTGAAGGAGTTGAACCCGGAGATTCGCTGCATTTCGCTGCAACCGGACTCCGCTTTCCACGGCATCGAGGGCGCGAAGCATTTGCCCTCCGCGATCGTGCCGCGCATTTATGATGCGTCGCTCGCCGACCAGAATCTGGAAATCGCAACCGAAGACGCGCACGCCATGGCGCGCCGCCTGGCTCGCGAACAAGGATTACTGGTCGGAGTCTCGGCCGCAGCGGCCGTGGTTGGCAGCCTGGAGGTCATTAAGAGCCTGGAATCCGATCGCGAGAAAACCGATCGGGGCGCGACGATCATCACCATCCTGTGCGACTCTGGCGAAAAATATCTGAGCGAGAGATTTTGGAATGAAGAATAATTGCAGAGGTTAGAGCTTAGATTGCAGAGGTGAACTACTTCACCTGCTGCAACATCACAATCCCACGGATCTTGCCTTCTGGAATCTGACATCTAATCTCTCTTCTCTGAGCTCTGACTTTGCGATGCTGAAAATGCCCCAATCCGCCTACATCTCCCTTCGTCAACACGGGGAGGAAACCTATCCCCACGAATGCTGTGGGGTTTTGCTGGGACACTTCGAAGACGACGGCGCGAGGTCCGTTTCGCGCATTGCCCGCTGCGGCAACACTCGAGCGGACTCGCTTCACAATCGCTACAGTATCGATCCCCGGGAACTCATCCACATTCAGCGCGACGGCCGCGAGCGCGGCGAGGAGATCGTCGGCTTCTATCACTCCCATCCCGACCATCCCGCACAGTGGTCGCCCACGGACCTCGCCGAAGCCCATTGGTTCGGATGTTCCTACGTGATCACGAGCGTGGAAAACGGCGCGGCTACGATTACGAACTCGTTTGTACTGACGGGCAGCGACGAAAGTGACAAGAGATTCGTGCATGAGAAGATCGAAATCGTCTGACCGTGACGACAACTAGCTGCGCCCGAAATACTTCCGCACTCCGCTCCTCGTCATATAGATCAGCAGAGGGCCCGCGATCGCCACTCCGACAGCGCCTTTAAGACGCTCTCCCGTTGCCAGATTCACAAGATCGCCCGCCGCGTTGATGGCGATGATTGTCGTTCCCAAGGCCCAGCCCCAGTAGCGGCGCCGGAACCAGCCGACAGACGCGGCACACATCAATGCCGAGAGCGCCACGAAACCAAGCCCGGCACCCTTACCTAATGATGCGAGCTGAGCGTGACCTGTTTTGTTCAACACCCACAACCGATCGAACGCCGTCCCAGGTTTGAGCAGGGTGACGCCGGCATAGGCGGTCATAGTTGTGCCGAACACGAAAAATACGCCAAGCGGGACGAAGCCGCGCGGGCGTCGGTCCCCTTCAGTTTCAGTGCCCATTCTGCTTGTCCGTGACCGTTCCTCGCCGGAGGGGGGAACGGCCATCGCTCCACTCTTCATCTTGCATCTTTCGCCAGTACCATAGCATCTTTATTGACATGCCACAGATCCAGATTCCATCTCCACTTCGGCAATATTCGGGGAAACAGGCTTCGGTCGATATTCCGGCAAAAACCGTGGGCGAAGCGCTGGCTGGCCTGGTCGCGCGGCATCCCGACCTGAAGCGGCACCTCTACACCGACGACGGCAAACTGCGCGCCTTCGTGAACGTCTACGTCAACGATGAGGACATGCGCTACCTGCAAAAGGAGGCCACCCTACTTAAGGACAGTGATACCATTTCCATTGTGCCATCGATTGCCGGCGGTCTTACGGGAGCGACAGTTCGCTCAGAGGCTAAAGCCCGCCGCATTGTCATTGTTGGCCTTGCGCGGCACGGTTGAAACGGTGTCCTTCAAAACTGCTGATGAAATAGTTTCTAATCATTTTCTAAGCATTTTCTAAACACCAAGGATTTTATGGCCACGCTTTCTGATGTCAGACCCGCAGAAACCAAACCCGAAGCGGTTCTCAGTAACGATGAAATCCTGCGCTACTCACGCCATCTGATCATGCCCGAGGTGGGCATGGAGGGGCAGCAGAAGCTGAAGGCTGCGAAAGTTCTGTGCATCGGAGCGGGCGGTCTCGGGTCTCCGCTTGCGCTCTATCTGACGGCTGCAGGCGTCGGCACGCTCGGCATCGTGGATTTCGACGTCGTGGATTACACGAACTTGCAGCGCCAGATCATCCACACGACCGCCGATGTAGGCCGCAAGAAGCTTGACTCCGCCGCCGACAAACTGAGGGCGATCAATCCGTTTCTGAATCTGCGCACATTCGACACGAAGCTGACTAGCGCCAATGCGCTGGAGTTGTTTCGCGAGTTCGACATCGTTGCCGATGGCACCGACAATTTTCCTACGCGCTACCTGGTCAACGACGCCTGCGTACTCACGGGCAAGCCCAATGTTTACGGGTCGATTTTTCGTTTTGAAGGGCAGGCGAGTGTGTTTGCGACCGAAGAGGGACCATGTTATCGCTGCCTCTATCCGGAGCCGCCTCCGCCGGGCCTGGTTCCTTCGTGCGCAGAGGGCGGGGTTCTGGGTATTCTGCCCGGACTGATCGGCGTGATCCAGGCGACCGAGACCATCAAGCTGATTCTGGGGCAAGGCGATTCGCTCGCCGGACGATTGCTGCTGGTCGATGCGCTCGGCATGAAGTTCCGCGAATTGAAGCTGCGCAAGAATCCCGATTGTCCGGTCTGCGGCACGCATCGAACGATCACCGAACTGATTGACTACGATCAATTCTGCGGCATCCGCGGTGAAGAAGCGCCCGTATATGGTGGCGACTTACCGGTGATTTCGGTGGAAGAATTAAAGAAGAAGCTCGATGCCAAAGCCGACATCTTTATTCTCGACGTGCGTGAGCCGCACGAATACCAGATCTGTAACCTCAAGGGATATCTCATTCCGCTCGGCGACTTGCCGAAACGCGTGAGCGAACTCGATTCGAGCCGCGAGATCGTAGCCCATTGTAAGATGGGCGGACGGAGCGCGAAGGCCGTGGCGTTTATGAAGCAGGCCGGCTTTACCAAAGTGCATAACCTGACCGGCGGGATTACGGCTTGGGCGGAGCGGATTGATACTAAGATGCCTAAGTACTAAAAGGCAGTTCTCAGTTCTCAGCTGTCAGTTCTCAGCTAAATGCTCAGAAATTGAGAGCAGTTTTTCCCTTTAATTCGGTCGAGCGGCTGAGGTTGAGGGCTGAGTGCTTTTGTTCTTGAGTTTCTCGACGTCGCGTAACAGCTGCTTTACACATTTGTCGGCTGCGTCGGCGCTCGATCCTTTGTACTTTGCGCCCTTGCTTTCCTGTGTGCTCGTCCAGATCACGTCGCCGTTCAGATCGACAAGACGCACTGCAATCTTGGCATCCTGAATGGTCTCAGTATTGGCGGACGAGTCCTTGATCGCGGCGCCGCCGTTTCTGCTTGCGACCGCCGTACCTTCGGAATACGCGTGCAATTCCTGAGAGGTTTTCTCGATAGCTACTCCTTTAAGAATTGCGTCGGCACGCTCACGGTTTTCGGTAACCTTGAATTCGGTCGTCGCGACCAAGGACGAGACGACCATGGATTGGACTTCTTTTGAGATCGCATCGTCTCCGAAACTGTCGACGAAAATACGCTTCACCTTGAGCAGCGCGGCAGGGTCGGCATCGGCGGCCCCGTGGTATGGAGCCGGCGCTGGCTGAGCCGTTGCAGCCGGTGTTGGTTCCTGGCCGCTTTGACTCTGCTGAAGTAGCAGCCCTGCCGCTAACAAGAAGGCCAGCATGATTAGAAACCCCCTAGCCCGCTCTTCCGGGCTTCGTCATCTTGGTACTCAATCTTCTTCCCTGTCCTTGCTTCCAGCGTTGCAAGCGTAGTCCGCACAACGGATTTGCCGAGTTCGAGCACCACGGCATGCTGCTTATCTTGGTCATCCTTCCACCCGACCGTCAGGAAGTGTTTCCGCTTGTGCGAAAGGAGGAGCCACGGGCTTATCGCAAGCGCTAGGCCAAGCCGGCGGCCTGCCTTCTGGCCGTACTCCAAGTCGTTGACCTGATCATACGGAATAGTGAGCGTTCCCTCTTTGTATTCGAACACGAAGTTCTTATCGTCTTTAGCGGAGGACCTCCCTTCTGTGCCCTCTTTGATCTGATTTTCAGTACCCCCGATGTACGCAGTCTTGTCGCTGCCCAATCCAGCATATGCGAAGTCAAATGCGAACAAACACGCCAATAGCAACGCCAGTGCTCTTTTCATTTGTACCGTCTCCGTCAGAACACCCAACTTTAACGGACAGAACTATAGTCCAGTCTTAACGCCGGTGCAATGTCCTAGGTCACATAAGGTCTCTAGAGGAAGACGCGGTCACCGCGATCTTGAGCCAGGCATGGGGTTGGTTTGTGGATAAGTTTAGAATGGACGGCCGAGGACGCCGGTCATCCTACTAGCTAGAAAAGGGAGCACCGGGGTGCTCCCTGTCCGTCTTCGTCTTCCAGGAGTTAGTAAGTTACTTGGAGCTTCCGCTCATTTCGGCTTTGTCGGTGGCGCCGATGGCTAAGGCGTATTTCCTGCGAGAAAAGCGTATTTCGGAAATCGCTGCTTTGCCGCTGGTGTGATCGACGACTGCGGAGTCGTATTCGGGAGCTTCGTCGAGTGCGACAACTTTCGCGGAGGTTTTTGCGACTTCTTTCCTGCCCTGCATGAAGCTTACTTCGACACTCGGTCCAGTGCCGTCCCAGCGCACTTGATACTCACCGGGGGCGAGTTGCTGGCCGTTGATTTCGACCGACTCCCGTAGCAGCAGCGAACCCTTAACATTGTTACTTGCGAAAGCACTCGTTGCGAGCAGCACGGCCAGCCCGAGCACAACAGTCTTTGCCAGATTGTTCAGTTTCATTTGCTCCTTCGCTTTCTACCCGGCTCTGGCCGGGATGTTAGGGGCGGCTGGTGATAGTTCGAGGACGCTCGACTAAGGGCTTGCCTTTTTCTTGCGAAGTCCTACAATACGCCTGTCAGGGTGACGCAAAAAGACGCGGGCCTCACGCTCGTTCTTTTTACCGTTCCTTTTGCCGGGCTCGGCGCATCCAGGGCCGCCAAACCATGTGTGCGCCAGTCCCGTCACCCTGCAAAGTCTCTAAGTGGACCGATGTTCCTTTCGTCCACCCCACGTTGGTTCGCTACAGGATACGAATCTCGGTTTGAGTAAGTTCCCGATTTATTTTTTCTTTGCGAACCAACTGTTACCCCACATGGCTATTGGACGCGCGGGCGCTTGCTGGGTTAGCACGGGCATGGTGGATACGACCGTAACAACATAAGAGTGTTTTGTCTGGTGTTCAGGCGATGTCGAAGAACAGCAGGTCCTTCCCCTTCGACAAGCTCAGGGTCAGGATGACACATCTTAAAGAGTCTTCCGTGTTAACTGATCCCCAGCACAATCTTGCCGTAATTCTTGCCTTCCTGCATTAGCGTGTAAGCCTCGCGCGCCTGTTCCAGGGGGAAGACTTTTCCGATTACGGGATGGAGCTTGCCGGCTGCCAGCCATTCGGAGAGTTGTTTCCATGCGGATTCCATTAATGGGCGGTTCGCGCTCAGATAGGACAGCCAGAGACCATGGACGCTGGCGCCCTTGGCGTAGAGAAGGCGGGTGTCGAGTAGCGGAGTTTCGCCCGTGGCGGCGCCGTAGACGATGACTCTTCCGAAATCGCGGACGCATTTGACGCTTTTTGCCACGTGCTCGCCTCCAAGCATTTCGAAAACCGCATCGACGCCCTCGCCTCGGGTTAGATCTTTAATCGCTTCCACATAATCTCGCTGCTTGTAGTTGATGCCGTGTTGGAGGCCGAGTTCGCTCACTTTCGCGAGCTTTTCTTCGGAGGAAGAAGTTCCGTACATTTCGATGCCGAGAATTTTTCCGATTTGCACGGCTGCGGTGCCGACTCCGCCGGCTACGGCATGAATCAGGACGCGGGCGGGCTTGTCGTTGGATTTGGGCTGACCGAGCAAACCGGCCTTCCAATAGGCGAAGTAGGCGGTGAAGAAATTTACGGGGAAGGCGGCGGCTTGCTCGGCGGTCCAATTTTCGGGGATGGGCCAGACGAGGTTGCGATGCGCCACCGTTCTTTCTGCGAAGGCGCCCCATTGCACGTAGCCCATCACGCGGCGTTCTCTAGCGTCGTTAGCGGTAAGTTCGCGTCCGGCAAATTCGCGTCCGGCCGTGAGAGGCGGTTTGGGCGTGCCGGCGTATCCGCCGCGCGCGGTCAGCAGATCGGCGAAGTTCAAGCCACCCGCCTCCACCTTCACCAGAAGCTGTTCGGGTGCGGGATGGGCGTCGGGGACCTGCTGCAATTCGAGCACTTCGGGGCCGCCGAAACGGGTGATGACGAGTGCTTTCATGGGGAAAGTTTAACAGGCCTCGTTTGATCGCTGATGGGGCGGACGTTTATATCGTGCTGCCGGGCGGGGATGCCCGGCGCTCCATTATCGAGACCGAATGCTTCGCGGAGTTCGGCTTCCGCGTCTATAATGCTATTCGAGTTTCCGATTCCCGTGGCCTGAGAGAGTCTCTCTGGCGGCGGGGACGAGGATTGCGCTGCTAAGGCTGGTGCGATCCGAGGGTGCGGATGGAAACGTCCGCGCCTCCCGTGTTGGAAAGGGAACGCACGCTGGAGTTGCCCCTGCCTGCTTGTTTCCTTTCGTAGTGAAGTGCTAAGTGCCAGATGCCGCTTACTGACAAATTCGGGCGGTCGATTCACGACTTGCGGATTTCGATCACGGACCGCTGTAACTACCGGTGTGTTTATTGCCGGACGGGAACCAATGGAGCGGCATATGCGGAACTTCCATTTGCTGATTATTTGCGGATGGCGCGAATTCTGGTTGGGCTGGGGATCACTAAGATTCGGCTGACGGGCGGGGAGCCGCTGCTGCGCAAAGGCATTGTCGAGTTTGTACGCGACCTGGCTCGGCTGCGGACTTTGACAGGTGAAAAGCCTGATATCGCTCTGACTACGAACGGGCATCTGCTGGCTGAGATCGCTCGGCCGCTGAAAGATGCGGGGCTGGACCGCGTGACGGTCAGTATGGATGCGGTGGATCCGGAGCGATTCGCGCGCATTACTCGGGTGCCGAATGGATATGAGAGCGTGCTGGCGGGAGTTCGCGCATCGCGGCAGGCAGGGCTCGATCCGGTGAAAATCAATTGCGTGTTGCTGCGCGGCTTCAATGAGGATCAGATTATTCCGTTTGGGATGTTCGCCCGGACAGAGTGCGTGGTGGTGCGCTTCATCGAATTCATGCCACTCGAAGAAGACCGGGTTTGGACGCCGGAAATTGTGGTTAGGCTCGATGAGATCGTCCGCCGCATGTCGGAGTATTTGCCGCTGGAAGAAATTGCGCACGAGCACAGTGAAACGGCTCGGCGCTATCGCTTTTCCGATGGCGTGGGCGAGATTGGGATTATTGCGCCGGTGTCGCATCCGTTCTGCGGACATTGCAGCCGGATTCGCATCACCTCGGACGGCAAATTGCGAACTTGCTTATTTTCCGTATGGGACCACGACCTGCATGAGTTGATGCGGCGCGGCGCAACGGATGAGAAGCTCACTGAGTTCATATTGAAAGTGGTGGAGAAGAAAGAAGAGCGGCACCACATTGGGGAACCGGGATTTGTGCCGGCTTCGCGGACGATGGTGCACATCGGCGGGTAAGACGGCTATCAGCTCCCAGCTGTCAGCTGTTAGTAAAGGCACTTCGTCGAAGATTGCGCTAACTGCAGATCCCTCACTTCGTGCGGGATGACAAGGGAAAGCTCGGGATGACGCGCGGCAGAATGCGGGATGACAAATGGAACTTAGTAAAAGGAGTCGTACTTTGTAACTGTCCAGCCGGAATCTTTCTTCTCTTCGGTTACTGAGAAAAGGTCTTTGTAGGTGGCGTCCTGGCTGGGACTGCTGTAGCGTTGTCCCTTGTAGTGCAGAATCACCAGCGGCGGCGCGTCTTCCCATTCCACCAAATTCCAGGAAATCAAAGGGTGCTGGGCTTCGGAACTGCAGAGGAAGTCGGCGCGTTTTTTGCGATAGTCCTTTTCCCACTGGGTGAGCAGTTGGCGGCAATTGCCGTCGCGCATCTCCGAGATAAAGCGATTGGCGGTGCGTTCGATCGTGCGATCGCGAAATGGATTCATGGTGATGCTGATCGGCATCTGGGTGAGAGGGTCGCGTTCTTCGGAGCGCGACAGAACCGGCGGCTGGCTGGTCAGCCAGTACAGATAGCCGAGAAACACGAGCACGAGCAGGCCAGCAGAGCCCAGTGCGATGGCGAGATGGGCGCGGGAAAACCGCATTACGAGGAGTTTGGGGGATGGGCGCGGTCACGACAAGGTTACTTCAGATACTTCCGTAACTATGGAGGCTGAGTAGCGCGGCAGAATTCCAGGGGGCTGCGTGCCAAACGTGCAATTGCTGCTGGCAAAAAGCAGGTCCTTCGCTTCGCTCAGGATGACAATTCTTTATTTGGTCTTTATTTGGTCCAGGACGACGATCAAACTGAGACATTCCCCGGGACTGCGCTGGTTTGTGTTTTCCAAATTGGCGGCGTATAGTTGGTGATGAATACTGTTGTGTCGTAGTCTCAGGATTGTCGAAGCACACCAGTGGGCGAAAGCCCACTTTTTAGTTTGGGCCGACTAGCGGGGAGATTTGCTGGAATGACTGGCGCGGCCATTCCGGCGCAAATTGCTGAAAACATGGCTTTTGATTTGGATAAGGTCCGGCAGATTGCCGAGCGGGTGGCGGGCTCGAGCGGGCTGGAAGTAGTTGAGGTGGAAGTATGCGGCGCGGGTAAGCACCGCATGCTGCGGGTGTTTATTGACCGGCCGGGAGCGGTGCCGGCGGTGAATCGTCCGGATGGCGTCACGCACGAGGACTGTTCGAAGTTCAGCCGGGAGTTCGGGACGATCATCGACGTTGAGGATGCGTTGCCGGGTGGATCGTATGTACTGGAGGTTTCTTCTCCGGGATTGGATCGCAAGCTGACGAAGGCGGCGGATTTTGAGCGCTTCCGCGGACAGCGCGTGAAGTTGATGACGCGGGAGCCGGTGAACAATAACCGGTATTTTGAAGGGAAGCTGGAAAGCTTCGAGAACGGAAGGCTGCTGCTGGATCTGAGCGCGGCACGCAAGAAGAAGATGCGCCCGAAAGAGGGCGAAGCTTCGAAGGTTGAGATTGAGTTGAGGAACGTAGAGAAGGCGAATTTGGTACCGGAGATATAGTTCTCAGTTCCCAGTTCTCAGTTCTCAGGGGTCCGCTCTTTCTGAGAACTGAGAACTGGGAACTGAGAACTGACTTTTATGGCTAGCGAGCTTTACAACATCATCGAAGGGGTCAGCCGCGAAAAGGGCATTGATCCGCAGATCGTGGTGAGCGCGGTTGAGGATGCCATTGTCGTCGCGACGCGCAAATACTACAAGACGCAGGAAAACCTGCGCGCGGTGCTCGACAAGGATAGCGGCAAGATCAACGCGTATGCGGTGAAGTCGATCGTCGAAAATCCGGAGCAGGTGGAAGATCCGAATCTGCAGGTGACGGTGGAGCAGGCGCGGAAGCTGGATCCGACGGCGGAAGCGGGCGGAGAATTGCTGATCCCGAAAGTGACGGAAGGAATTCTGGGACGGATTGCGGCGCAACTGGCGAAGCAAGTCATCTTTCAGAAAGTGCGCGAGGCGGAACGCGACACGGTTTACAACGAATACATCGGTCACGTCAATGAAATCGTAAATGCTACCGTGAAGCGACTCGAGGGTCCGGATGTGATTCTCGATATCGGCAAGGCCGAAGCGCGCATGGGGCGCAAGGAGCAGTCGCGGCTGGAATCGTTCGCCGTGGGCGAGCGAATTCGGGTCGTGATTGTGCGGGTGGAAAAAGCAGCGAAAGGTCCGGGCGTGATTGCTTCGCGCTCCGCTCCGGAATTAGTCCAGCATCTGTTCCAGACGGAAGTGCCGGAAATCTATGACGGCACGGTGGTGATCCGTGCGATTGCCCGGGAAGCAGGCGAGCGCACGAAGATTGCGGTGATGTCGAAAGACAAGGATGTGGACGCGGTCGGTGCCTGCGTGGGCATGAAGGGGATGCGGGTGCAGTCGATCATTCGCGAGTTGCGCGGAGAAAAGATCGACATCATCGAATATCACGAGGATCCGGTAACGTTTGCCGAAAAAGCATTGCAGCCGGCGAAAGTCAGCCGGGTGACGATTGTCGACGCAGCGGATAAGCATCTGGAAGTAGTGGTGGACGATACACAACTGTCACTCGCGATCGGGAAAAAAGGACAGAACGTGCGGCTGGCGGCGAAACTGCTGGGCTGGAAGATCGACATCAAGAGCGAGGAAGAAAAGCGTCAGGAAGTGGAACAGCAGATGTCGGCGCTAGTCACGCAGACGGTAACTCCGCTGGAGTTGGTTACCGGACTGGGCGAGGGACTGGTCGAGAAGCTGAAGGCGGCGGGCGTAAATACGGTAGAATCGCTGGCCGATATGACGCCGGAGCAACTGGAAGCGATTGAGGGCATTGGCCCGAAAACGGTGGAAAAAATCAGTATTGCGGTTAATAATTACTTTGCCAGTCTGGATGGCGGCGAGGCCGTAGCCGCCGCGGAACCGGAAACGACTGGAGAAGCCGCCGCCGAAGCGGGAGTCAGCGAGGAATCGCTGGCGGAAGGTTCGATTGAAGCGGATGCGCTCGCCGCGGAACCTGAAAACACCGGAGAAGCCGAATCGCCGGCAGACGGCGAGTTAGAGGCGGCGAGGTTGGCCACGGAAGCGGAGCCCACCGACACGGCGCCAGCAGAAAAAGACGCCGAAGCCGTGAGTGAAGAAACGGCGACTGAAGAAGCCCCGGAAGACAAGCAGGACTGAAGCTCCGAGCGTGGCCACGTGTTGTTGTTCGAAGGCCCGTTGGGGACGGCTCTCAGCTGGCAAGCACAAGGCTTTTATGAGGTTAGATATGCGAGCTTAAATACTTGACATGGGCGCGACAAGAAGAGGAAACGACGGCGGATGAGTAAGATTCGAATTAACGATCTGGCCCGTGAGTTGGAAGTCAAGAGCAAGGAAATTCTTGACGTTCTGACCACGGTGGGCGTCACGGAGAAAAAAACGCACTCCAGTTCTCTTGAGGATCACGAAGCGGAACTGGTGCGGAAACATCTCCGGGGCCGCTCCGACGCGACTTCGGGTTCAGCGAGGCCTTCGTCGCGCGCTGCCCACGGCGAAGAAGAAATCAAAACCAAGATCGACCTCTCGCATATTTCGCGCCCCGGCGACGTGCTGCGTGCGATCACGCAACAAAAGGGAGCGGTCGAGCATCCTCCGACGCGTCCGGCCATCAGGCCGCCGCTCTCAACGTCAGCGGTCGACGCGAAGATAGAGACTCCCGCCGCTCCAGTGATGCCGAAGGCAGTACCGCCGAAGCCGACGGGCGAAGCTCCGGCGTCTCCGCCGCCGGCACCGAGAATGGTGACGCCTGCTTCGGTGGCTGCAACGTACCGGCCGCCATCGGTAGTCGTGATTCCGCCCAGAGTTCCCGTTAGCCCACCAGCTGCGACCACACCGGGTGCGGAATCATCCGTTACGACGACGACGAGCACGGCAGCGCCGGTGAGCGCAGGTCCGCCGCGAGTTACGACTCCAGCCGCACAAGCTGGCAGTGCGCCGCCGGTAGCGCAATCGCCAGTGCTTCATCGCGATAACATTACCCAGATGCAAGCAGCAGCGCCCATAAAGCCCGCGGCTCCGATTGCACCACCGCCGCGCATGATCATGCCGCAGACGGGGCCGCGCCCGGTTTACAAGGCGCCTTTGCCTCCTCCGGAAGCGTCTGCAGGAGGAGCAGTTCCGCGGGCGACGCCGGGGCGACCAGTGCCGGGGCAGCCAATTTTTCAGCGCACGGCGCGTCCTCTGGCGCCGGGACAGTCGCGTCCGCCGCTTCGTCCGGGGGAACGGCGACCGATGCATCCGACGCGCGTGGCACCAGCGGGATCGCGTCCACTGGGCGTTGGTCCGGGAGCGGGAATCGGCGCACCGCCGGGACCCTCGCGTCCGGGAGCCCGTCCGGGAGCTCCGTCGCGACGACCGGGACAGAGGTATGTGCCGCGAGGCGTGAAGGAAGGCCCGATGAAGGGCTATACTCCGCCGCCGCGTATGACCATCAGCAACGAGCCGGCGCCGATCACGCGGAACATTACAATAACGGAAGGAATTTCAGTAAAAGACCTGGCCGAGAAGCTGGGTATTCGCGCCAAGGATGTGATTGCACGGCTGGTAGTACGGGGAGTGTTCGCGACCATCAATCAAACGCTGGACGCGGAACTGGCCAGCGAAATGGCGCGTTTCTTCGGGGCGGACACGGAAGTGATCACCTTCGAAGAACAAGCTGCGAAGGATACGGATGCGGCCGTCGAAAGCAGCGAGGAAGGCGCGGAAGCGGTGCCGCGTCCGCCGGTGGTCACCATCATGGGCCACGTGGATCACGGCAAGACGACGCTGCTCGATTCGATCCGCTCGACCAATGTGGCCGGAGGCGAGGCGGGCGGCATTACACAGCACATCGGCGCCTATAAGGTTGCGATCACGGATGAGGCGTCTCCAGCTTATGGACGCGAGATCGTGTTCCTGGATACGCCTGGTCACGAAGCGTTCACGCGCATGCGTTCGCGCGGTGCGAAAGCGACCGACATTGTGGTGCTCGTGACCGCGGCGGACGATGGCGTGATGCCGCAGACCGTAGAAGCGATCGACCACGCGCACGCGGCGGAAGTTCCCATCATTGTCGCGGTTAATAAGATCGACAAGCCGGGTGCGCTGCCGGAGCGGGTCAAGAAACAATTGGCGGATCGCGGCCTCGTGCCCGAAGAGTGGGGCGGCAAGACGGTGTTCGTCGACGTTTCCGCCAAGCAGAAGACTAATCTCAATCTGCTGATGGAAATGATCTGCCTCACAGCCGATTTGCAGGAATTGAAGGCAACTCCGGGACGCGCGGCTAGCGGCTTGGTGCTCGAAGCGAAGCTGGATCGGGGTCGCGGTCCGGTGGGAACGATCCTGGTGCAGAACGGCACGCTCCACGCTGGCGACAACTTCGTGGTGGGGAACGTGTACGGAAAGGTCCGCGCGATGTTCGATGATCGCGGGAAGCCGCTGAAGGAAGCGCTGCCTTCGACGCCAGTGGAAATTATAGGGTTGGAAGGGCTGCCGCAGGCGGGCGATCAGTTCGTGGTAGTCGCCGACCGGGAGAAGGCACGCGATATCTCCGACTACCGCGAGCAGAAAGCTCGCGAAGCCGCGTTGGCCAAGAGTTCGCGCGTTTCACTCGAAGGCCTGGCGGAGCAGTTGAAGACGGCGGGTATGAAGGAACTGAACGTCATTCTGAAAGCCGATGTGCAGGGATCGGTCGAAGTGCTGGGCGATTTGCTGGGCCGATTGTCGAACGACAAAGTGCGGTTGAAGCTGCTGCGGTCGGGTATTGGCGCGATTACGGAGACGGATGTGCTGCTGGCTTCGGCGTCGAATGCGATCATCATTGGATTCAACGTGCGTCCGGAGCGCAAGGCGCAAGAACTGGCCGATCAGGAAAAAGTCGACATACGGCTGCATTCGATCATTTACGAACTGCAGGACGAGATCAAGCGCGCCATGACCGGATTGCTTGAGCCGACGATCAAGGAAACCTACCAGGGACGGGCCGAGGTGCTGGAGACCTTCCGCATTCCGAAGGTGGGGACGATTGCCGGCTGTCGCGTGAGCGACGGATTTATCAAGCGCGATTCCGAAGTGCGATTGCTGCGGGATAATGTGGTCGTCTTCAAAGGGAAAGTGGCGTCGCTGCGGCGCTTCAAGGACGATGCCTCGCAGGTAACCAGCGGCATGGAGTGCGGTATTTCGATCTCGAACTACGGCGACATCAAGGCTGGCGACGTGATCGAGGCGTTTGTTACGGAGCGGATCGCGGCGGAAGCGATTAAGTAGCAGTGGCAGTGGCCGGCAAAATGTAACCCGGCAGAAAAACGACCACAGGGGGCTTCCGAGTGTGGGCGAAAACTCAGTCGTCCCTCCGGGACTTGAACCATTTCGTCCACTTTGCCCGGCGTTGAGGCGCCGGGCTATTTGCGGCCGCCCCTCCGGGGCGGGATTCTCTCGGGGAACGGAACGCCGAAGACTTTGCGAAAAGAAAAAGGGCGCAGCCTTGGAGCCGCGCCCTTGATTATTTACGCGATCCGCCGGAGTTTACTTGCGCCGAAAGGCTCCGTGTGGACGGACTAGCGGGTGCACCATCGCCATGTGCGATTGCGCCTTGACGCCGGACTGGGACGAACTCTGCACCTGGAATGTCCCCACCGCAACTTGGGGAGCGTTGTTCGCATTGGAGTCGACGTCGATGAAGACAACGGTTGAGGCGTCAACCACGTAGTACTCCAGGTTTAACGTGCCGATGTTCGTACCGATGTTGGGGACAGTGATCGAGCCACGGCCGTCCGCAGTTGGATCCGGGGTGTAGTAGCCGGACAAGGCCAAATCGGAAAGCGTCGGGTTGCCGATGTTATTTTCATCCAATAGGCCGGTCATGTTTGTTGACGGTGCGACTGCAGTGGTGGCATTGAATTGGGCAATGTCGTCGACCTCGCCGTCGGGGTTCGCGCCGGAGAGGTTTAGTCCGAAGTCTCCTGGAACAGTGAATGACGTCGCGGTTTGAGCGAAGGCAGCACCCTGGAGTATTCCGGCGCTGTCGTCTTCCAGCAACAGAACGCCGCCGCTGGAAGGATAAGCGGCAAATTCAAGATTGACGGCAAGACCGTTAGTGAAGGCGGTCAAGGCGAGTTGGCAGCGTCCTCCGGCAAAGGTGTTGCAGTTCCCGGTAAAGGGTTGGACGGTACCGGGAGTGCCAGCGTTGTTGTAATCTTCGAGGCCCGCGCTGAGGTCGCCGTTCACGTCCGTGGTCACGAAACCACCGGCGGCGACGGGATCGCCATCAACGTCGGCACCGCCAACCGTGAAGGCCAACTGACCGGCGGTAAAGGAGGTTTGTTGCGTAAAGGCGTCGCCGGAGAGAGCCAGTCCCGATGATGTGTCGGTCTCGATCAGCTTCAGGTGCGTGGAGTCGATCACCCAGACGTCAAAGGCAAGCGAACCGAAGGGGCCGGACGTGGTAAGGGCTGCCGTTCCGTTGGTTCCGCTGGTCAGGACTAGAGAGGATGTGGTGGCGATGGGAAGCCCCGTAAGACCGGCGGAACTATTGTCGAAGTTGAAATCCTGAATGCCGGTGGTAACGAGCCCGGTGGAGGTATTGAGTGTGAACGCTCCTACGGTGCCAACATCGCCCGCCGGATTTACTCCCGCGTTAGCGCCGGAAAGTGAGAAGGCAAGGGACGCGAGCGAGCTTTGGGTAGCGCTGCCCTGGAGGTCAAGGGTGCCACTGCCGCTCCCGCCGCCGTCGAAACGGGTGATCAGCCCGTGACCGCCCGAGGTCAGAACGAAATCAAGGCCAAAGGTCGCTACTGGAGTCACAAGGGTGCCGGTGCCACGACCGTCCGGGCTAATGTTGTATGTGTTTGCGCTGACGGTTTGTGCGAGAAATACGCCAGTGCCACCGAGGTCTGGGTCGTTGATGTCGACCGTGCCTCCGGTGATATTGCCATTGCCATCGGCGGTTATAGTCCCCACGATTGCAAAAAAGGAAAAAGTGTCCGCAGTGATGTCGGTGCCCGAAATGGACAGAACGTAGGTGCCGCTCAGATTGCCATTGGTGAAGCCGTTGTTATTGGGCGGGACGAGGCTATTGCTGGAGCCGCAGGCGGCCATAAAGAAGAGGCTGGAGATGGCGGTCAGAGCGATTAGCAGGCGTCCGGCAAGCTTGTAGGGAGTATGGGGATTCATAAGACACTCCTGTCTTTAATTCTCAGGATGCGAATTCTCAGGATGCGCTAACCCGAATTGTAGAATAAAGTTTCGGTAAAAATATAGGCGGGAGTGTTTCTTTCCCGCACCGCGGAAGGGTCGTGGTCCATTGCGGGAAAACTCGTCGCGGGTGCAAAAAGCGCGCCTCAGGCGCTGAAGCGCGGACAGATTCTCAACGCCTTAAGGGCACGAGTGAAACTCGTGTCCTTCCCAAAGTCGCGCGAATTGGAGTTCTTCCGGAAGCTGGTAAAGAGCTCCCCGCTAATTCGTGGCGGATTTTGCTACAGATTTGGGAGCGGGCGGCGGAGTGGAACGGGCGCGCAGGACTTCACGGACTTTCTTGGCGAGATTCTGCAGCGTGAATGGTTTCTGCAGGAAGGCGGTCGCGGGGCCGAGCGCACCTTGAGTGATGACCGCATCTTCGGTGTATCCGGAAAGATAGAGCACGCTGATGGTGGGACGCAGCGCGAGCAGCTTTTTGGCCAGTTCGCGGCCGCCGATGCCAGGCATGACGACGTCGGTGATGAGGATATCGATGGGTTGTTTGCAGGCGTCGGCGATGCGCAGGCCGGCCTCGCCATTTTCGGCTTCGAAGACTTTGTAACCGCGCGCGGTGAGGGTTAAGCGCACCAGTTCGCGAACCGACTCTTCGTCCTCGACCAGCAAGACGGTTTCGCAGCCGCCGGCATCGTTCTGCTGGGACTTGGCGGGGCTCGAGGCTTCGGCGGGATCTTCCACGCGGGGCAGATAGACATAGAAAGTTGTGCCAGCTCCGGGCTCGCTTTGGGCGAACACGTATCCATTGCTTTGCTTGACGATGCCGTAGACGGTCGAGAGGCCGAGGCCGGTGCCTTTCCCTTTTTCCTTGGTGGTGAAGAAAGGTTCGAAGATGCGGGACTGGGTTTCCTTGTCCATGCCGTGGCCGGTATCGGAAACCGAGATCATGGCATAGCGTCCGGTCTGGATGAAACGGTGGGCGCTGAAGCCTTGGCGCACGGTGACGTCGGCGGTCTGCAAGGTGAGTTTGCCGCCTTCGGGCATGGCATCTTTCGCGTTGACGACCAGGTTCATGATGACCTGTTCGAGCTGGCCGGCGTCGGCGCGAGTATGTCCGGTATGGTTGGAAAATCGCGTGACCAGTTCGATGTTTTCTCCGATCAAGGGTCGCAGCAGGCGTTCCATGTCGCCGACGACGGTGTTGACGTCGACCACTTTGAGTTCGAGGAGTTGCTTTCGACTGAACGCCAGCAACTGGCGCGTAAGGGTCGCGGCGCGGTCGGCTGCCTGCTGAATGGACTGCACCTTATGGTGCATGGGGCTGCCCTTTTCCAACTGCTCCAGCAAGACCTCGGTGTATCCGTTGATCACCATCAGGAGGTTGTTGAAGTCGTGAGCGACGCCGCCGGCGAGGCGGCCTACGGCATCCATTTTTTGCGCCTGGCGAAGCTGCTCTTCGAGCTGACGGCGATCGGTGATATCTTCGGCAATCAACTCCAAAACTACTTCAGGTTCATCGCTGATGCTGGCGGCGCAGCCACTGAGGCGCACGATGATGACACGGCCGTCGGCACGCTTCCACTGCACTTCCACGCCGTTCAGACTTCCGGTGCGGCGATAGTCCTCGGCCAGCCGGTCCAACTCCTGGGGACTCACGAAGACTTCGCGCCTCGCATCCAGGCGGAGAACATCTTCGACCGACTCCTGCCCGAGCATGGTGATGAGCGCCGGATTCACGTCGAGGAATTTGCCGCTGAGCGTGCAACGGCAAATCCCGAAGGCGGCGCTCAAGATCAAAGAGCGGGAGCGGGCTTCGGAACGGCGGAGCGCTTCTTCGTAGCGCTTGTGCTCGATGGCCGCAGCCAATTGCTGCGAAACAAATTTCAGAATCTCACGGTCGCGCTCTCCGAAACGGATGTTCTGGTGATAGCTCTGGACGACCAATGCTCCTATGCAGGCCGTGCTGCTCTTCAGGGGAACACCGAGCCAATCCACGGACGGCGCGCCGATCAATTCCACTTCGCCGCGCCGCACCAGGTCATCAAAGACGGGAGGTGTCGCCAGCAGGGGCTCGCCGGTGCGCAGGACATATTCCGTCAAGCCG